>JAQBHG010000056.1:0-18322 GCA_032127975.1 Steroidobacteraceae bacterium | reverse complement strand
ACAGGTCGCCCCGCGCCATGCCGGCGAAGCTTCCGAATGTAACGGGCGTGTAGGGCATGCGGAACGTGGTGAGTCCGATCTCCGGAACGGGCTTACCGAGCCGCTCGGCAACTATGCCGAGCGCATTCAGGTTCGAAGTCTTGCCCTGGTCCGTCGCCATGCCGACGGTGGTGTAGCGCTTGATGTGCTCGATGGATCGAAAGCCTTCGCGCGCAGCGAGCACCAGGTCATTGGCGGTGACGTCATTCTGCCAGTCCACGAATGCCTTTGAACCGGTGCCAGCCGGTGTCCGTGGCAATGAGATTGCGGACATCTCGGTGCCGGCGTCATCGCTCATCACTTCGTAGCTGGTCACCTCGAAGTGATGCACCACGCCGTCATGGCCGCTGGCTTTCGCGGCGGCGGCACCGGCGGTGGCGCCGTCGTCCAGCACCGCCGCGAGGCTACTCACACCGCGGCATGCGCCAGCCGAGCGCTCGCGCTCGGCCGATGATCCCGGCACAAACATCCTCGCGGCGTCATTCCATTTCAGCGCTCCGCGCGACTGGGAAAAAAGGTGCACGCTCGGCGTGAAACCGCCGGACATCAGCACCAGGTCGCATGAAAAAGCCCGCCGGTTTCGCACACGATTCCGGTCGTCCGCTGTCCCGAGCTCGATGCCACTGACTCGCAGATTGCCGCGAGTGCCCAGCACGGTTGCGCGTGTCAGTGTCTCGAGGCCGGCGCGGCGCGCCGCATTCGGCAGGATGCCATTGGCACTGTCACGCAGGTCCGCTATCGCATCAACATGCACGCCGGCGGCTTGCAAATCGAGCGCCGCCTGGTAGGCGCTGTCGGTCGCCGTGACGACGACCGCGCGCGATCCCGTGCGAACGCCGTAACGGTTGAGATAGGTCTGCGCGGCGCCGGCGAGCATGATTCCGGGCCGATCGTTGCCCGGGAACACCAGTGGCTGCTCGATGGCGCCGGTCGCCAGCACGACTTCGCGCGCGCGCACTTGCCACAAGCGCTCGCGCGCGCGCCCGGAAGGCGGATCCGCAAGATGGTCCGTGAGGCGCTCATTGAGCCCGATCGCATTGTGCGGGAAGTAGCCAAATGCCGTTGTGCGCGCCAGCAACCGCACACGGGGATTCCGCGCGAGCGCGGCCACCGCCTGTTCAAGCCAGGCCGCGATGGTAACGCCGTCAATCCGCGCCGACGATCCGGCCAGCAGCGATCCGCCCGGCTCCGCCTGTTCATCGCACAAGATCACTCGCGCCCCACCGTCCGCTGCAGCGAGCGCTGCTGCGAGGCCTGCTGGCCCTGCACCGATAACCAGTACGTCGCAATGCGCGTAAATATTGGCGTAGCGGTCCGGGTCGGGCAATGTCGGTGCGCGGCCGAGACCTGTCGTGGCACGAATCAGCGGTTCATAGAGAGCGGCCCAGGCGGAGCGCGGCCACATGAATGTCTTGTAATAAAACCCGGCGGGGAAAAGCGGCGAAAACAAGTCGTTTGCGCGACCCATGTCGAAGCGCAGGCTCGGCCAGCGGTTCTGGGATTCCGCGCAAAGACCGTCATGGAGCTCCACCTGCGTTGCGCGCAGGTTCGGCGCATGACGCGCCGCATCGCGGCGAACTGAGACCAGCGCATTGGGTTCTTCCGCGCCGGCCGTAAGAATGCCGCGTGGACGATGATACTTGAACGACCTTCCCACCAGGTGCACGCCATTCGCGAGCAGCGCGGACGCGAGCGTGTCACCCTGCACGCCCTCGAATGTCACGCCGTCGAAGGTGAATCGCAGGCGTCGCGCCCGGTCCACCCGGCCACCGCTCGCCGTGCGATATGCGCTCATTTCGGCCGACTCTCGCCGATTCTGTAGGTGGCGACAAAATGATCGGTTGTCGTGTCGCGCAGGGCATTGAAAAACCGGCCGCAGCCGCGCGTGTGACGCCAGCGTTCGGCGTGCAGGCCCCGCGGGTTGCTGCGCACATAAAGGTATTCCGCCCAATGCTGGTCGTCCAGTTCCGCGGGCCGCGGCGGCCGCACGAGGTGCGCCTGCCCGCCGTAGGCGAATTCGAGCTCGGGCCTCTCGCCGCACCAGGGACAGTGGATCAGCAGCATCGGGGCTCAGTGCGCGACGGCGGCCGCCGCGGCCTCGTCAATCAGCACGCCGTCCCGGAACCGCTCGAGCGTGAACGGCGCATTGATCGGATGCGGCTCGTCATTTGCGATGGTCCAGGCAAACACCTGCGCGGATCCTGGCGTTGCCTTGAATCCTCCGGTGCCCCAGCCGCAATTCACGTACAGGCCTGGCACCGGTGTCTTGCCGATGATCGGCGATCGATCGGGCGTCACGTCGACGATACCACCCCAGTTGCGCAGCATGCGCAGGCGGCGGAAGCAGGGAAACAATTCGCAGATCGCTTCCAGCGTGTGAATGTTGACGTGCAGAGCGCCGCGCTGGGTATAAGAAGTGTAGGCATCGGTGCCAGCGCCGATCACGAGCTCGCCCTTGTCCGACTGGCTGATATAGGCGTGGATGCTGTTTGACATCACGACACAGGGGAAGACGGCCTTGACCGGTTCCGACACCAGCGCCTGCAGCGGGTAACTTTCGAGAGGCAGCTTCACGTCCGCGAGGCGCATCACGACGCTGGAATTGCCAGCGGCCGCCACGCCGACCCTGCGGCTGCGGATCAGGCCGCGCGAGGTCTCGAGCGCCTCGACTGCGCCATTCGCGTCACGGCGAAGGCCGGTGACTTCGCAATTCTCGATGATGTCGACGCCAAGCGCGTCAGCCGCGCGGGCGTACCCCCATGCGACGGCATCATGACGCGCCGTGCCGCCGCGTCGCTGCAGCGCAGCGCCCAGCACCGGATAGCGAATATTTTCCTCGACATTGAGCGGCGGACAGAACGCCTTGGCTTCCATGGTCGTCAGCCATTCGTTGTCGACGCCATTGCAGCGGTTGGCATGCACGTGGCGCTTCAGCACCTGCACGTCGTGCACAGTATGCGCGAGCATCATCACGCCCCGCGGCGAGAACATCACGTTGTAATTCAGCTCTTGCGACAGGTGTTCCCACAACTTGACGGCATGGTCATAGAGCCTGGCACTTTCGTCGAAAAGATAATTCGAGCGGATGATCGTCGTGTTGCGGCCGGTGTTGCCGCCGCCTATCCAGCCCTTTTCGACCACCGCGATATTCGTAAGGCCGTGCTCGGCGGCGAGGTAGTACGCGGCTCCCAGGCCGTGCCCGCCGCCGCCGACGATGACGGCGTCGTAGGCGGGTTTCGGCTCGGCGCGCCGCCATTGCTCACGCCAGCCGCGGTGACGTGAAAGGCTGCGCCACAGCAGCGACATGCCTGACCAGGATTGCCGCTTCACGTCGGACCGCGCCTTTACGCCTTCAAATCCCTGTTTTCGGGATCGTATGGCGAGTCAACCAGCACGGTCGCCTCCTTTCTCTCGCCGAGAATTTCAATCTGCAACCGGGTGCCGGCGGCTGCAAATGGCGACTTCACGTAGCCGATTGCGAGGCTCCTCTTCAGGACGTGCCCGTAATAGCCGGAGGTTGCGCGGCCGATCATCGTGCCCTTTTCGTCAAACAGCGGTTCGTTGCCGAGCGGGTCGGCTTCGGTGACGTCGTGGACTTCCACTGTCACGAACCGGTTGGGCACGCCGGCGGCCAATTGTTTCTCCAGTGCCTCCTTGCCGATGAATTCACCCTTGCCGAGGCGTACGAAGCGATCCAGGCCGGCCTCGAATGGCGTGTAGTCGGGAGTCATGTCGCTGCCCCACATTCGATAGGATTTTTCCAGGCGCAGCGACTCCATCGCGCGCATGCCGACCATGCCGATCCGGAATTCCTCTCCCGCCGCGAACAGCGCGTCGAACAGATGATGCGCGTACTCGATCGGGAAGTGCAGCTCCCAGCCGAGTGCGCCGACGAAGTTCACGCGCAGCAGGTACACGTCCGTCGCAAGCGCGACTTCCCCCGTCTGTGCGGTCAGCCAGGGGAATGCCGTGTTGTCGAGTGGCAGGTCGGTCATCTTCGCGAGCACTTCGCGCGAACGAGGCCCCGCAAGCACAAAGCAGCCGCGGCTCGTCGTGATATTGCGAAGCGCAACCGAGCCGTCCGTCGGCAGCATCTTCTGCAGGTAGTCGTTGTCGTAGCGCTCTGCGGCGCCGGCACTGACCACGTAAAAATGCTGCTCGGCGAGCTTCGTGATCGTGAACTCGGAGCGGATGCCGCCGCGGCGGGTCAACGCGTGGCAGAGCGCCATACGCCCGATCCTTCCCGGCACCTTGTTGGCGATCAGCCCGTCGAGCCAGGTCTCGGCGCCCGGACCCGATACTTCGTGCTTGGTGAATGGCGTCAGGTCGATGACGCCCACGCTCTCGCGCAGCCTGCGGCATTCGTTTCCGACGTGATCGAAATAATTCGAGCGCCGGAAGCTCCACTGATCCTTCGCCTCGACGCCCGCTGGCGCGAACCAGTTGGCGCGCTCCCAGCCGTAGCGCTGGCCAAATACCGCGCCCATGTGTTTCAGCTTGTCGTAGACGGGGCTCGTCTTGGCAGGTCTTGCGTCCGACCGCTCCTCGTCCGGGAAATGAATGACGAAGACATTGCGGTACGTCTCCTCGTTTTTCTGCACGACGTAGCGCTTGCTGGTGTACGGCCCGAAACGGCGCGGATCGACCGCCAGCATGTCGATGCCAGGTTCGCCTTCGACGATCCACTCGGCCAGCTGCCACCCGGCGCCGCCGGCCGCGGTGATGCCGAAACTGTGGCCCTCGTTGATCCAGAGATTTTGCACTCCCCACGCGGGTCCGACTATCGGGCTGCCGTCGGGCGTATAGGAAATGGGCCCGTTGACGATGTCCTTGATGCCGCAATTCGCGAGCGCGGGCACGCGTCTTTGTGCGGCTTCGACGTGCGGGAGCAGCCGGTCGATGTCGCCCTCAAACAGACTCTTGCCAAACCACTCGGGTACGCCGTCGGCAAAGCGCGCCGGAGCGCCCGCTTCATAGGGCCCGAGTATCCAGCCCAGTCGCTCTTCGCGCAGGTAGTAGGACTCGTCCGATTCGCGCAGTACCGCGAGCTCGCGTCCGCCAGCTTTGCGGTAGGCTTTAAGTTCCGGCGATTCGTCATAAACGATGTACTGGTGCTCCACCGGAATGGCCGGCACGTTGAGCCCGAACATGCGCCCCGTTTGGCGGGCGTAATTGCCGGTGGCACAGACCACGTGCTCGGCAACGATGTCGCCCTTCGTGGTTTTCAGCAGCCATTCGCCGGAGCGGGCGCGGGACACAGCAGTGACTTCAGTTTGCTCGTAAATCTCCGCGCCGCGCGACCGCGCTCCCTTGCGCAGGGCCATCGTGAGGTCGGCTGGGGCGATGTGCCCGTCGTCCGGATGATAAAGAGCGCCGACAATCGCCGGTGTGTCGGCGCCGGCGCCCAATTCGACCAGCGGCCAGAGTTCCTTGACCTCGCGCGGCCCGATCACCTGGAACGGCACGCCGATGGTATTCGCCGTGCCGCAGTACTTCTGGTATTCATCCATGCGCTCCCGGCAGGTCGCGAGGCGCAGATTGCCGGTCACGTGAAAGCTCACGTCCTGGCCGGTTTCCGCCGGCAGTCGCTTGTACAGGTCTACCGAGTACTTGTGCAGCTGGCCGACGGTGTAGCTCATGTTGAAGAGTGGCAGCAGGCCTGCGGCATGCCAGGTCGAACCGGCGGTCAGTTCCGCGCGCTCGACCAGCATCACATCCGACCAGCCTTTCTGCCCCAGGTGATAGAGGGTGCTCACGCCCACAACACCGCCGCCGATCACGACCACGCGCGCATGAGTCTTCATCTGCAAGCCAGCTCCCGCATTTCGCCCCTGGCAGTGTAGCTGCTGGCGCGCCGCCGACAGCCCCAAAAGCGACGGTATGATGTCGGAATCAGACATCCGCGGCCGCGCTGGTGGCATACTGATGCGGCATGCGCGACACCCGTGAAAGCATGGATTCCGCAGTTGCCCTGCCCAAGAGCAAGTACGCTTTCCTGACCCTGCCGAACTACTCGTTGATCGCGGTATCAAACGCGGTCGAACCGTTGCGCATGGCGAATCGGGTTGCGGGCCAGGTTGTCTACGAATGGTCGATCGTCAGCCTGGATGGCCGCCCGGTGCTCGCGAGCAGTGGTCTCGACCTCGCGCCGACCATTGCCCTCGACAAGCTGGGAAAAGTCGAAATCCTGTTCGTATGCGGCGGCATCGACGTCCGTAATGCGGTTTCGGCACCCCTTCTCACCGCCCTCCGCCGCCTCGCTGAGCGCAGAGTCGCGCTTGGGGGGCTGTGCACAGGCGGTTATGCGCTGGCGCGCGCCGGATTGCTCGACAATTACCGCGCCACCATCCATTGGGAGAACCTGTCCGCGCTGCGCGAAGAGTTTCCGCGCGTGCAGATCAACGACCAGCTGTTCAGCATTGACCGCGAGCGCTATACCTGTTCCGGCGGCACGGCCCCCCTCGATCTGATGCTCAACCTCATTCAATTGAAGCTTGGCTTGCGCATTTCGCAACTGGTGTCCGAGCAGTTCATGCTCGAGCGCGTGCGCAGTGACCAGGATCGTCAGTACGTTCCGTTGCGGGCGCAGATCGGTGCGTCGCATCGCAGCATGATCAAGGTCGCGCAGCTGATGGAGGAGAACATCGAAAAACCGCTGTCACTGGACAGGATCGCGCGCACCACCGGATTGTCGAGGCGGCAGATCGAACGGCTCTTCAAGCGGCACCTGGATTGCGTGCCGAAGCGCTACTACCTCGAGATGCGCCTGCGTCATGCGCGTGAGCTGTTGTTGCAGACCGCGATGCCGATCATGGACGTCACGACTTCCTGCGGCTTCAAGTCGCCACCGCATTTCTCCAGGTGTTATCGCAGCCAGTTCGGCCATCCGCCGAGTGCTGAGCGCCTGATTCAGAAGTCGGGCCTGGCGTCCGGGCCAATGGCATCGCACCAGCGGCTGCAACATTCCGGCAAAGCCTGAACCGGCGTCCCAGTTCTCCGGCCGAATGTCGTCTGTGGACACGCCATTGTCGCGAAGCGGCCAGTCCCGCCGCGGGCCGGCGCTTAACATCCTGCCAATCGGTACGACCGGAGACGGGGTAAATGCCTGAACCAGCAGAGGGCGAGTTTGATCTACGCACGCTCGATGACGCGGAACTCGCCGAACAGGTGCACGACGACCTTTACAACGGCCTGAAAGCCGAGGTCGAGGAAGCGACACGTATCTTCCTCGGGCGGGGCTGGGCGCCGGAGCGGGTGCTCAATGAAGGCCTGGTGGAAGGCATGCGCATCGTCGGCATCGATTTTCGCGATGGAATCCTGTTTGTGCCCGAGGTCCTGCTTGCAGCGAATGCGATGAAGGGCGGCATGGAAATCCTGCGCCCACTGCTCGCCGAGACCGGAGTCGAGCCAATCGGCAAGATCGTGATCGGCACCGTCAAGGGCGACATTCACGACATCGGGAAGAATCTCGTGTCGATGATGCTAGAGGGCGCCGGCTTCGAGGTCATCGACATCGGCATCAACAACGCGGTCGAAAAATACCTGGCCGCGCTCGAGAAGCATCAGCCCGACTTCCTCGGCATGTCGGCGCTGCTGACGACGACGATGCCCTACATGAAGGTCGTGATCGACACGCTGAAGGAAAAGAACCTGCGCGACAGGTACATAGTCCTGGTCGGTGGCGCACCGCTCAACGAGGAATTCGGCAAGGCCGTCGGGGCAGACGCCTATTGCCGCGATGCGGCGATCGCAGTCGAGACCGCGAAGAAACTCATCGCCGCACGCCGCGCTGCTGCGAAAGCCCATTGAGGGGAATGCTGCAGAGGTGGACACTCCAGCCAGAAAATTGATCATTGCCTGCGGCGCACTGGCTCGCGAAATCGCTGCGCTGCGCCGCGCCAATGGCTGGACTGCGCTCGATGTCATCTGCCTCCCGCCGGAACTGCATAATCGGCCGGAACGGATCGCGGGCGCTGTCCGCGAGAAGATTCGCGCGCATCGCGATGAATATTCCGAGATTCTCGTGGCCTACGGCGACTGCGGCACTGGCGGCGCCCTCGACGCCGTGCTGCACGAAGAAGGCGTTGAGCGCATTGCGGGGGCGCATTGCTACGAGTTCTTCGCGACGCCCGCCGCATTCGCGGCGTTGGCGGATGCGGAGCCTGGAACTTTCTATCTCACCGATTTCCTGCTGCGCCACTTCGAACGGCTGGTCATCCGCGGACTCGGTATCGACCGGCATCCGGAGTTGCTCGGACAGTACTTCGGCAATTACCGCCGGCTGGTCTATCTGGCGCAGGCCCCGATGGTGGAATCGGAGGACCGGGCGCGCGCGATAGCCGCGCGGCTCGGGCTCGAATACCTGTTTCAATCGACCGGCTACGGCGGGCTCGGGCTGGGCCTGGCCGCGTTTGCCAGCCGTCCACGGACCGTGCAATGGCGAGCCTGACGCTGATCTACTGGCGCGACATTCCCGCACAAGTGGTGGTCAAGCGCGGCCGCGAGACCGCCAAGGTGAAACTCTCCGCCCGATTTCAGGAAGCCGTTGATCGGGCTGCCATGCGCGCCGGCAAGGGTAGCTCCGATGCATACCTGGCCGAGTGGCGGCGCAGCACACCCACCCCTTGCGGCGATGACATTCAGATTGAGGCCGCAGCCGAGGCAAGCCGGCTCGAGGCAAAATACAGTGACGCAGAGCTTGAGCGCCTGATTCGTGCCAAAGGCATTGCCGGCGCACAGGCGGATCCCGCGTCGCAGCCCGCGGGCTGAGTTGGTATCGATGTACCGCATGCGAGAGTGGTCGGTGCGCCATGCCGGTGGACTCAATCTCGTCTATCGCTGGCTGGAGTGCGCGCTCGTGAGTCTCGCCCCGCTTTGGCGGGCCATCGGTCACCGGCGGCTGGAAAGACCAGTGGCCGCAGTGGAGCGCGCGGTCAAGGGATTCCTCTTCGACTGCCAGATGTGCGGTCAATGCGTGCTGGGTTCCACGGGCATGTCGTGCCCGATGAACTGCCCGAAGAATCTGCGCAATGGTCCCTGCGGCGGGGTGCGCGAGAACGGCGGCTGTGAAGTGATCCCGACCATGAAGTGCGTGTGGGTATCGGCCTACGAGGGCAGTCAGCGCATTCCCGGCGGTGTTGAGGCGATGCGGACTACACAGCCCGCGATCGACCAGCGCATGCGGGGAAGCTCCTCGTGGCTGCGCGTGGTACGCGAGAAGACCGGGGGCGGCGCGTGAAATTCGAGGACGAACCGGTGCCCGGATACCCGCTGCCGATCCTGCCCGGGCACGTATCTCCCGGGCGCTTTGAGCGGGTACTGCGGGCCGGCTGCTTCGCTGTCACGGCCGAGCTGGCCCCGCCGGACTCGGCGGATCCCGACGAGGTTTATCGGCGCGCCCGCGTATTCGATGGCTACGCGGACGCGATCAACGCCACCGATGGCAGCGGCGCCAATTGCCACATGTCGAGCATCAGCGTGTGCGCGCTGCTGACCCATATCGGGTACGCACCTGTCATGCAGATCTCCTGCCGCGACCGGAACCGCATTGCGATACAGGGTGACATCCTGGGTGGCGCTGCCATGGGCGTCTGCAACATTCTCTGCATCACCGGCGACGGCGTGCAAGCCGGCGATCATCCCCAGGCGCGGCCGGTGTTCGATCTCGACAGCGTTTCCCTGCTCGAGATCGCGCGCATTCTGCGCGACGAGCATCGTTTCGAGAGTGGCCGCAGGATCAGTATGGCGCCCCGTGTCTTTCTGGGTGCTGCCGAGAACCCGTTCGCAGAGCCGCTGGACTGGCGCCCGCTGCGATTGGCGAAGAAGATCGCCTCGGGCGCGCAGTTCATCCAGACGCAATATTGCTTCGATATCCCGCGCCTGCGGCAGTTCATGGCCACGGCCGAAGACCTGGGGCTCATCGACCGCGTGTTCCTGCTGGTCGGCGTGGGCCCGTTGCGCTCGGCGCGCGCCGCGGAATGGATGCGCGCCCACGTGCCGGGACTCTACATCCCGGACGCCATCATCCAGAGGCTCACGGGCGCCCAGGACCAGGCGCACGAGGGCCGCAACCTGTGCGTCGATCTCATCCAGGAAATCCGCGCGATTCGCGGAGTGCACGGCGTGCATGTGATGGCGTTCCGGCAGGAAGAGGCCATCGCCGACGTGATCGACCGGTCGCGGGTGCTCGCTGGCCGGGTTCCATGGTATCCGTCACGCGACATCCCAGATTCACCTACCAAGGCACAATCATGACCGACACGGTTGTCAGCTCCGCCAGCAGAGAAGTCGTCATCGGCTTCGGGCGGCCATTCGTCATCATCGGCGAGCGCATCAATCCCACGGGGCGGAAGCTTCTTGCCGCCGAGATGGCTGCCGGGGACTTCAGCCGCGTCGAGGCGGATGCGCGCGCGCAGGTCGAGGCCGGTGCGCACATGCTCGACGTCAATGCCGGAATTCCGCTCGCGGACGAACCAGCCATACTGGCAAGAGCCATCCAGCTGGTGCAGTCGGTCACCGATCTGCCGCTGTCCATCGATTCCTCGATTGTTGCGGCGCTCGAGGCGGGGCTCGCGGTCTACAGGGGCAAGGCGCTGGTCAATTCAGTCACTGGCGAGGAAGAGCGCCTCGAAGCCGTGTTGCCGCTGATCAAGAAATACGGCGCCGCTGTCGTCGCGATCTCGAATGACGAGACCGGCATCTCGGAGGACCCGGATGTCCGTTTCAGCGTGGCAAAGCGGATAGTCGAGCGCGCTCTGGATCACGGCATCCCGGCCAGCGATGTCGTGGTCGACCCGCTGGTGATGCCGATCGGCGCGATCAACCAGGGTGGCGTCCAGGTGATGCGACTGGTGCGTCGCCTGCGCGACGAGTTGAAGGTGAATACGACCTGCGGCGCGTCGAACATCAGCTTCGGCCTGCCGAATCGCGACGGCATCAATAGCGCTTTTCTGACCATGGCGATCGCCTCCGGCCTGACCTCGGCAATCACGAATCCGCTGCACCTCGAAACGGTGCGCGCCTGCATGGGGGCGGACGTCATGATGGGGCACGACCCGGATTGCGCACGCTGGATCAGGCGATTCCGCGAGGCGCCGCCGCCGGGCGCCGAGGGCCAGCCGGGTCGCGGCCGCCGTGAAGTGGGCCGCCGGCCTCGCGCGTGAGCGAGAACCTGTGAACGGGAACGATCCCCTCGTTGTCTTCACACCCTCCGGCAAGCGCGGACGCTTTCCGGTTGGAACCCCGCTGCTGCAGGCGGCGCGCGCCCTGGGAGTCGACATCGACTCGGTGTGCGGTGGGCGTGGGCTGTGCGGGCGCTGCCAGGTCCTGATCGCCGAAGGCGAATTTGCGAAGCACGGCGTGCGTTCCGGAGCGCACAACGTCTCGCCGGTCGGCGAGGTCGAGTTGCGTTACGCAAGCCGTCAGGGACTGGAGGCCGGACATCGCCTCTCCTGCTCGACCCGCGTGCAGGGCGACGTGGTCGTCGACGTTCCCTCTAGCAGCCAGGTGCACCGGCAGGTCGTACGCAAGGATGCCGATGCCCGCGAGATCAAGCTGAACCCCGTCGTCAGGCTGCACTATGTCGAAGTGCAGGAGCCGGACATGCTGGATCCGTCCGGCGACCTGCGCCGCCTGATGAATTCGCTGGAGACCGAGTGGCAACTCACCGGCCTCGCCTGCGACCTGGCCGTGTTGCGCGACCTGCAGCAGGCGCTGCGCAAGGGGCAGTGGAAAGTGACCGTCGCCGTCCACGGCGAAAAGCAGATCATCGCCGTGTGGCCCGGATTCCGGGACCGGGCGTTTGGCATGGCCGTCGACGTCGGCTCCACGACCGTGGCCGCGCATCTATGCAATCTCGGGAGCGGTGAACTCGTTGCGGCGGCAGGTGTGATGAATCCGCAGATCCGCTTCGGTGAAGACCTGATGAGCCGCGTGTCCTACGCGATGATGAATGCCGGTGGCGCGCTGCAGATGACCGACGCGATCCGCGGCGCCTTGAGCGCGCTCGCCGCCGAGCTCGCGCGTGCTGCCGGGATCGACCCGGAGGACATCCTCGAACTGGCGCTGGTCGGTAATCCGATCATGCATCACCTGGTGCTCGGCATCGACCCGACGGAACTGGGCGGGGCTCCATTTGCGCTCGCCATCGACCAGTCGCTGACGCTTCCCGCCTCGGCGCTTGGTCTGGCCGTGCATCCCAATGCGCGGGTTTACGTCCTGCCGTGCATCGCAGGGCACGTGGGCGCCGACGCGGCCGGCATGATCCTCGCCGAGCGGCCGGATCTCTGCGCGGAAATCACGCTGCTGGTCGATGTCGGCACCAATGCCGAAATCGTGCTCGGCAACCGCGACCGCCTGCTCGCTTGCTCGAGTCCGACCGGTCCTGCATTCGAAGGTGCGCAGATCAGCTGCGGCCAGCGCGCCGCACCCGGTGCGATCGAGCGCGTGCGCGTAGATCCTGTGACGCTGGAACCCCGCTACAAGGTGATCGGCTGCGATCTGTGGTCGGACGACCCGGCATTCATCGGGGCCACCGCCACTACCGGCGTCACCGGCGTGTGCGGCTCGGGCATCATCGAGGTAATCGCCGGGATGTACCTGGCCGGCATCATCAACCAGGACGGCGTCGTTGATGGGCGCCTCGCCGGCCGCAGCGACCGCATCGTCGCCAACGACCGCACATTTTCCTATGTGCTGCATCGTGGCGCCGTGCCGATGCGGATCACGCAGAACGATGTGCGCGCAATCCAGCTCGCGAAGGCGGCGCTACACGCGGGGATACGATTGCTGATGGATCACCTGGGCGTCGAGCGAATCGACCGGATCCGCCTCGCCGGCGCCTTCGGCAGCCACATCGATGCCAAGTACGCAATGGTCCTCGGCATGATTCCCGATTGCGAGTTGAGCAATGTCGCTTCGGTTGGAAATGCCGCGGGCGCCGGGGCCCGTATTGCGCTGCTCGATTCGACGGCACGCACTGCAATAGAGGACCTCGTGCGGCGCGTCGAGAAGATTGAAACCGCGATCGAGCCGCGGTTCCAGGCGCATTTCATCGATGCGATGGCGATTCCGCACAAGACCGCCGCATATCCGCAATTACGCAAGGCCGTCGAGTTACCCGCCGCCAGGGAATCCGCGGCGCAGGGCACGAGCCGCGGCCGGCGTCGGTCGCGGACGCGAATTCCCTAGGCGCCCGAGTCCGGCAACAAGGCCCGATACCGGCCGGCTACTTCTGAGCTGACCCAAACACGTCCTGGCCTTCCGCCATTGGCAATGACACCCCGAGCAAACCCGCCAGAGTCGGCGCGATGTCGCGCATGTCAATCCGCTCAAAGACCCTGCCTTTCGGAATGCCTGCTCCGGTAATGAAAAAACTTGAATCCATCTCCGGAAAATCACGCCACAGGCCATGCGTTCCGCCAGCCTTTACCGGACGCAAGGCCGCGCCTTCGAAGCTGCTGCCGATGATAAAGCCAGGCTTCGTAAAGACCACGAAGGCCGCTTCCGGGAATCCGCCCATTTGTTGCGCCTCGGCGCGGTCGATGATCTTCACGATGCCGTTGGCCGGATCTGACGCGAGCCGTTCGAGTACCTCACGCGTCCTGTCGCGCGTCTCCATGTCATTCTGGTCTTTGAGCATCACCGCGCCACTGCCCCAGGTAATCGCGCGCCACGATTTCAGCTTTCCCTGCGCATCGACTTCGAGCAAGCCGGCTTCGCGTAACGCGGTGTTGATGGACAGAGATTGGTCGTAGCGGACAAAACCGTGATCCGAGACTACGCACACCACCGCGCGCGGATTCGCGCGCAGTGCTGCCTGCCAGACCTTGCCGACCATTGCGTCAAGGGCTTCGATGGTTGCAAAAACTTCCGGTGTATACGGCCCGAACTCGTGCTGCACTTCGTCGAGTACGCTGAAATATGCCGTGTGGAAGCGCGGCTTTTTCTGGACGATGATCCAGGCACTGAACGCCGCGCGCTGGTTATCCGTCGGAACCGTGTATTCATAGCCTGCCGGATAAGTCCCCAGCACTTGTTCCCCCTCGGCCAGCAGGCCCGGTGTGGAAAGCGCCTTTAGCAATTTGTGATCGTGTTCGGCAGTTGCGCGCCAGATCTGCACAATGTTGTATCTGACCGGCGCGCCCACGCTCACCGGCCAATCGACACTCGAGGTCACGCCGCCCGCCTTGTTGACCGCCTCCCAGAGCGTCAATGCCTTGATGTCCTCGGCGTACCACATCCAGCCCCCCTGGTTTGCGCCGAAGGGATCAAAGGGCGTGTTGTACAAGATGCCGTGCTTGATGGGCGCAACGCCCGTCAGCAAGGTCGTGTGGCTCGGATAAGTGACGGTCGGCAACACGCCGGTGACGGCTTTTGCGTATGCACCCTCGGCCAGCATTCTCCGCAGATTTGGAACTCTCAACTGGTACTTGTCGGCTGCCAGGATGTAGTCAGGCTTGAGTCCGTCAATCGAAATCAACACGACGGGGGCGCCGCGCGGCTGGGCATGGAGTGTTGCCGTAAACAGCAGCAGGCACAGCAGAATGAGTTTCTGTCTCATGAAAAGTCCGTCCGGGAAAGAGGTCCGTGAGTCTGGATGCGGGGCGTCAGTATTTCGGCGGACTCCTAGACGTTCGAGTCCGGAAACGAGGCCTTGCGCTGGTTCATGAAGTCGAGCAGCGCTTCATCGACGGCCGGGTCAAGCGGCGGCGCAACGTATTCGGCCAGCTGCTTTTTCCACAGCTCATTCGCACGGGTGGCCATGTCCTTGCGACCTTCCGCGTCCCATTGCTCGAAGCTGTTGTTGTCAGCAAGTGGCGATCGATAGAACGCCGTCTCGAAATTGGCCAGCGTGTGCGCACAGCCCAGGAAGTGCTTGCCGGGCCCGACCTCGCGGATCGCATCCATGGCCTGGCCATTTTCCGACAGGTCCACGCCTTCGAGCAGCGTGTGCATCATTCCCGCCTGGTCCACATCCATGACGAATTTTTCGTAACCCATTGCAAGACCGCCCTCGAGCCAGCCCGCAACGTGCAGGACGAAGTTCGCGCCACCCAGGCACGTGGGCAGCAGCGTCTGGGCTGATTCGAATGCGGCCTGCGCATCCGGGATCTTCGACGCGCACAGGCCGCCGCCGGACCGGAACGGAACGCCGAGACGCCGCGCCAGGCTTGCCATGATGTAGAGCACCAGTGCGGGCTCCGGCGTGCCGAATGTCGGCGCACCGGATTGCATGGACAATGACGAGGCAAAACTTCCGAGCACCATGGGCGCGCCCGGATTCAGCAGCTGGATGAACGCCATGCCGGCGATCGCTTCGGCCAATGTTTGTGTCGCCGTGCCGGCCACGGTGACCGGCGACATGGCGCCCGCCAGGATGAACGGCGTCACAATGCAGGCCTGATTCGCGCGTGCGTAAACTTTCAGCGCGCCCAGCATCGTCGCGTCATAAGTCATCGGCGAATTGACGTTGATCAGGCTGACAATCACGGTATTCGGCCTGCCGGTGGCCGCATTCATGAAGCCTTCGCCAAACAGGATCTTTGCCATTTCGACCGTGTCCTGGGCGCGCTCCGGGTGGGTCACGGAACCCATGAATGCCTTGTCGCTGTACTTCATGTGGCTGTACACCATGTCGAAATGGCGCTTGTTGACCGGCAGGTCCACCGGCTCGCAGATGGTTCCGCCCGAATGGTGCAGCGACTTCGACAGGTAGGCGAGCTTCACGAAGTTGCGGAAGTCCTCAATGCGCGCGTAGCGCCGCCCCTCGTCGAGGTTGTAGATAAATGGCGAGCCATAGGCGGGCGCGAACACCGTGTTCCTGCCGCCGATCAGGACATTGCGCGCCGGGTTACGGGCGTGCTGCGTGAATTCGCGCGGCGCAGTCGACTGGATCAGCTGGCGGCACATTCCCCGCGGCATGCGCACCCTTTCGCCCCGCACGTCCGCACCAGCGGCCTTCCAGATCGACAATGCTTCCGGGTCCTCACGAAAATCGATGCCGATCTCTTCCAGAATCGTATCGGCATTGTTTTCGATCGTAGCCAGCCCTTCCTCGGCGAGTACTTCGTAATAAGGAATCTTGCGGGTGATGTACGGTACCGACATGCCGGCGTGTGCGGCGCGCGCAATACGCTTGGCCTCGCGGGCGTTGGGCCGCCGGCCTGCCGTAGGCGCCGCTTTCTGCTCGTCCATGGTCGCTCTCCTGCCACCGCCGGGCTGGGCGCATACTGATCAGTATGGTGACTGAAAACGCAGGCGTGTGATCAGTTTGCGGCATCGGCTTGCTTTTGTGCGCCATGAAATCGGGCCGCGGGGGAATGCGACGTGACGGATACAAGATCTGCGGGCGCACAGCCCCGCAACCGGTGCCTTCTTTTCGTCGGGCTGGTCCTGGTGCTGGCCGGGGCTCTGCTCGCGCACTTCATACAGACGGTCGGCGGCATTCGTGTACAGGATGTCCGTTTCGTCGGCGCGGACGGATCGCCGATGAGCGCGCTGCTCTACGTTCCTCCGGGCGCCACTGCCGCGAAACCCGCCCCGGGCATTCTCGCGGTCCACGGCTACATCAATTCGCGGGAGACCCAAAGCGGCTTCGCGATCGAGTTCGCCAGGCGCGGCTATATCGTGCTCGCCCTGGATCAGAGGGGTCACGGCTACAGCGCAGCACCCGCCTTCGCAAGCGGCTTTGGCGGGCCGGACGGGCTTGCGTACCTCCGCAGTCTCGCGTTCGTCGACGAGGACAACGTCGGCCTCGAGGGACACAGCATGGGCGGATGGGCCGTGCTCGCCGCTGCGGCCACATTCCCGGATGCGTACAAGTCCATGGTTCTCGAGGGATCCAGTACGGGCGCGCCATTTGCCGCGGAGGGCACGCCCGCATTTCCCCGCAATGTCGCGGTCGTGTTCAGCCGTTACGACGAGTTCTCGCAGTTGATGTGGGGTGTACGGTCAGCACGCGAGATTGCAGAAAGCCCGAAACTTTGGGCGCTCTTCGGGGTGAACGCGCCGGTCCAGCCGGGGGCAATCTATGGTTCCGTGGAGGATGGCACGACCCGCATTCTCGAGACGCCAAGTGTCACGCACGCCATGGATCACCTTTCTCCCGAAGCAATCGGGGACGCCATCGAATGGTTTCAGCGCACGCTGGCCGGCGGCAAGCCCCTGCCCGTGGACGACCAGATCTGGATCTGGAAGGAGATTGGCACGCTGGTCGCGTTCGTCGGGTTCGTCGTGCTCTTGCTCGGCACCTTCGGCCGGCTGCTGATGCTGCCCTGGTTCGCGCCGCTCGCCGCACTGCCGGTGGGCACCGGCGCAGGCCGCAATCTGCGCTGGTGGATTTCGCTCGCCGTCGGCGCTGCGCTGCCGGCCCTGACGCTCCTGCCCTTCTTTCAGCTGGCCGAGGCGTTCGCACCGGCATCGCGCCTGTTCCCGCAAAGCCTGACCAATCAGATCGTCGTTTGGGCCGTGCTGAACGGCCTGCTCGTGCTCGCCCTGTCATTCGTTCCGGGCGGGGCCCGGCCGCAATTCAAGCTGCAGGCCTGGCGATCAGCTGCGATCGCTGTCCTGACGGTCGCCGCCGGTTATGCGGCGCTCGAAGCATGTGCCTTCCTGTTCACGGTGGACTTCCGCTTCTGGGTGCTGGCGCTGAAACCATTGGGCCGAATGCAGTGGGCAGCATTCCTCGCATACCTGATCCCGATGACGCTGTTTTTCCTGCTGACACTGCGCGGCCTGCATTCCGCCATCACGAGCGGAACGTCGCGGCCCGTCACCCAGTACCTGTTCAATGTGGCGGCGCTGGCCGGCGGATTCGCGATATTCCTGGCCATTCAGTACGGGTTGCTGTTCGCCAACGGCAGCGTGCAGATATTCTTCAACGGCGACGTCCTGCGAACCATCATCGCCATCCAGTTCGTGCCCTTGATGAGTATCGTCGCGATCATCGCGACATTCACCTGGCGGCGCACCAACAGCTACCTGCCGGGTGCGTTCATAGCTGCGCTGTTCGTCACCTGGTACGTCGTTGCCGGCCAAGCTACGCACGTGGCCGCGTGACCAGCCGCCGGCCGGCAGGTCTGCGATCTAGCGGGAGGTCGGCGCCGGCTCGTGCCGGTACTTGAATACGAACGGAAAGACGAGTCCCAGCAGCAGCGCATAACCCGCAAACGTGTACCAGATGCTCTGCCAGTCCTTGACGCCGTCCACGGTGAAGTAATCGACCACCCAGCCGCTCGCCATGCCGCCGACAAAGGCACCGAGGCCGTTCGTCATGATCATGAAA
>JAQBHG010000055.1:0-5805 GCA_032127975.1 Steroidobacteraceae bacterium | reverse complement strand
CCGTTCGCTACGAGGGCATTGTCGTCGGCGCCAACTCACCGCAGGGCATCTTCCTGGTCGGTTATGGCGGGCCAGTGCTGAACTACTTCGCGCGAGACGTCGAGAGCTATGACAGGACGCTCGCAACTTTCGCGATCGCCGGGGTAAACAAGGGCCGCTAGCGGTTCGTCTGGCGTGATACTGAATCCTCGGTCGCTCGCGTCCGCCGCCACCGAGCGCAGGATGGCCGTACCAATGGCGATTGCCAGGAGAATTCTCAGCTTCGAGTTCATGTCGATCTCCTTGCCCGCCGCCCGCGATCGGGGCGCGTATGGGGGATGAACGCCGCGCAGGTATCGCGGCCGACAAACCACCCCAATCCTGTGACGGGCGGCGCTGTGCGGCCGACGAACGGCGGTTTCACCCTTGAAATGGCGATGATTCCGGGGTCAGGATTGATTCATGGATAGCAATTCGGACGACCAGCGCCCCCTGCCTGCGGCAGCGGCGGCGGCACTTTCGACGGGCCACCTGGTCGAAGCGATCAGGCAGGTTCGGGCGGCCGAGGGCGTCGGTTTGATGGAGGCGAAGCTGCGTATCGAGGCACACGTGGATCGCAATCCGCTGCTGAAAGCGCAGTTTGCGGAGCAGCAGCTTCAAATGAAGCGCCGGCTGATCCAGTGGGTATTGGTGATCGACGTGGCGCTGGTCGCGGCGGTCCTTTGGTACCTCTTTGGGCACTGATCTGCCGCAGTCGTGCTATTTTGCAGGCCCGGGTTTCCGGTTAACTGGAGGTTTTACATGCGTATTGAACGATTCCGTCGCGGCTGCGTAGCGCTCCTCAGCGTGAGCCTCGTGTCGCTCGGTCTTCAGGCACCGGCTGCGGCCGGGGTCGTCGGCACGGCCGACGCCATTGCACTGGCCCGCCAGCAGAATGACCTGATTGTTGTGCGTGATGCGCTGGCCCGCGCCGATGTGCGCGACCAGATGTTGACGCTTGGCGTCGATCCGGCGGAAGTCGAAGGCCGCCTCGGTGCGCTGACCGCGCCTGAGCTTGCAACACTCGCTGGAAACATCCGGGAAGCACCGGCGGGCGGCGACTCGGCGCTCGCCATCATCGGCATTGTGTTCCTGGTGCTGCTGGTCCTCGAACTGACCGGCACGATCGATATCTTCAAGAAGACGTGATCCGGGCGGCGCTGCCGGCGGCAGCGTTGTTCGTCGGTCTAGCGGGGTGTGCGGCTTCGCCGCCGTTGGTGGATGGGATTCCGCCCGCAATGCCGCGCGCGCTGGAGTTGCGGGACACGCCGTTCTTTCCCCAGGAAGAGTATCAATGCGGTCCGGCGGCGCTTGCGACCGTGCTGCGTGCCAGCGGTATCCAGGTGGAACCGGACGCATTGGCTCCGCAGGTCTATCTGCCGAAGCGGCGCGGTAGCCTGCAAGCGGAACTGATTGGCGCAACACGCCGGCACGGGCGCCTGGCCTATTTGTTGCCGGCTACGGGTCAGGCGCTGCTGGCGGAGCTGGCCGAGGGCCGGCCGGTCCTGTTGCTGCAGAACAATGGCGTCAAACAGATTCCCATCTGGCATTTCGCGGTGCTGGTCGGTTACGACGTGGATCGCAATGTCGCGGTGCTTCGCTCCGGTCGCCACGAGCGCGCGGAAGTTCGCTGGCAGCGCTTCGCCCGTTCCTGGGATCGCGCCGGGCGCTGGGCGATGACGACACTCCAGCCTGCCGTCATTCCGCGCGATGCAGATGCCGCGCGCTACCTGGAGGCTGTCGCAGGCATGGAGACCGCAGGCAATCGCGAGGCCGCCGCAGCGTCATACGATGCCGCAATCGCGCGCTGGCCCGATGAACCGATCGCATGGCTCGGTCGCGGCAATATTTCATATGCAGACGGCGATCGCGCAGGCGCTGCCGATGCCTATGCACGCGCCGTGAATCTCGCGCCCACAAATGCGGCTGCGCGAAATAATCTTGCCCAGGTACTCGCCGATGCCGGTTGCATGATGGAATCGCGCCACCAACTCGAGCGGGCGCTCTCGCTTGCATCCGGCACTGCGCTTGCTGGCACGGTCAAGGCAACCAGCGCCGAAATCGAAACTGGTGCGCGGCCGGCCGGTATGGAATGCTCGCTGCCGGACCGTCACTGGCCGGACTGAGCTGCCTTCAGTGGATGATCCTTGCCTCGCCGCGTCCGCGCGGGTCGGAGGCTGCGCGCCACTCGTCACCATCGCGCCAGATCAGCTGGAGATCGCCGATTTCCCAGGGATGTGGCTCGGCGCGATAGCCGCGCTCGGCGAGCGCGTGGATGACGTCATCCGGCAGCGGCCGGTCGATGCTGTAGGTGACCAGGTCCTCGGGCCAGAGCTGGTGATGAAAGCGCGTTGCGGAAACGGCTTCCTCTGGCGACATGTGGAAGTCGAGCACATTGACGATCGTCTGGTACACGGACGTGATGATGGTCGAGCCGCCCTGGGTTCCGAGGACCATGCGGACGTCGCCATCGGAGACGAGCATGGTCGGCGACATGGATGACAGCATCCGCTTGCCGGGCTGGACCGAATTGGCATCGGCACCGACCACGCCGTAGAAATTCGGCACGCCGGGCTTGGCACTGAAGTCGTCCATCTCGTTATTGAGCAGGAATCCGCCGTCCTCGACCACGACACCGCTGCCGAAATCCGTGTTGAGCGTATAGGTCAATGCCACAGCATTGCCCGCGCGATCGACGATCGAGAAGTGCGTGGTGGCATGTGGCTCGAGACCCGGTGGCACTGACGCTGCGGGACTGATCGCCTTCGGATCCACCTGCGCGGCCCGGGCGGTAACGTACTCGTCGTTGATCAGCTCGGCGATCCGTTGCGGAACGAAATCCGGATCGCCCAGGTATTCGGCGCGATCGGCAAAGACTCGCTTTTCCATCTCCGCAGTCAGGTGGATGTACTGCGCTGAATTGTGCGCGAGTCCCGCGAATGCAGGTGCAAGCGCATCCTTCATCTTGAGGAGCTGGATGACGGCAAAGCCCCCGGAAGAAGGCGGTGGCGCGGCGAGAATTTCGTAGTCTCTCCAGTTCGCCCGCAGCGGCTCACGCCAGCGCGGCTGATACGCCGCCAGGTCCTGCGCGGTCACGAGGCCGCCGCCGCGGCGCATCTCGGCGAGCAGCAGCCGCGCGGTCTCGCCTTTATAAAAGCCATCGGGGCCATCGGCCGCAATGCGGCGCAGCGTCGCGGCAAGTTCCGGCTGACGGAACATGTCTCCGGCGCGCAGGCCGCCGAAGTACCGCACGAAGTTCGCCGTGCCCTCGAGCCGGGGCAACTCATCACGCATGACCTGTTCAAGTTGCGGAGGTGCCATGAAGCCCATTTCGGCGAGCGCGATGGCAGTGGACAGGAGGTCGGCCCAGGGCTTCGAGCCATGCTTCCGGTGCGCGGCCCAGAGTCCGGAAACCGTACCCGGCACACCGACGGCGCGATGACCGGTGAGGCTTGCGCCCTCGATGACTTCGCCGTGCGGATCGAGATACATGTCGCGCGTCGCGGCTGCGGGCGCTATCTCGCGAAAATCGAGGAATGTCGCCTCGTCGCCGAACCGCGTGAGCATGAATCCGCCGCCGCCGATGTTGCCGGCCTCAGGAGCGGTGACTGCGAGCACAAAGGCCGAGGCGATTGCGGCATCCACGGCGTTGCCGCCGTCGGCGAGGACTTTCGATGCAGCTTCTGCGCTGTATCGATCCGGCATCGCGACGGCGGCCGGCGCCGCTTTCAGCTCCGCCGGCCCGGGCGAGCAGCCGAATGCGATCAGTGCCGCTGCGGTGGCGAGAAACCATCGGCGCGCCGATCGCGCCAGGCCCCTCATCCGGTTTTCGGCGGCACGTTGGCGTTCAACCGGAACAGGTTCATCGGGTCGTACTTGGCCTTCAGCGCCGCCAGGCGCCGGAAGTTCGATCCGTAATTGTCGTGAATTACGCTGCCGCTCGCGTCCGGATCGGCCAGATTCGTGTAGAAGCCGCGGGCCATCTGCTCGATCGGTTTCCAGCTGGCACGCAACTCGGCGAGGTGCTGATCGCTGGCCTCGTTGCCGGGCCACTGCGAGATCATCAGGGCGAAGAATTCCTCCTTGCGATTGGGGAATGCCGTCGCATCCACGGCAACCCTGCGATAGGCACCTCCGAACGGCTCGACGAACAGGATGAATTTGGTCTTTGCCCCGAGGAAAGTCGCCACCATCTCGTCGATTCCCGCCTCGTCCAGCTTGGGGAGAAAACCGCTCTTGGCGTAGTAATTGTTGCCCGCGGGCAGGCCGGCATCGGCAGCCGACTGCAGCGCCACGTAGGACATCGGGCCGATCGAGTCATTGATCGGTTTTCCAAGACCGCGAAGTGACGCAAGCGCCTTCTCGCCGGCGGCATGATCATCAGCCGACCAGCAGGCCTCGACGCTGATCAGAGGCTTGCCGTCCGGTGTCCAAACCAGCGCGGCTTCCAGGCCGAGTTCGTCCGGCACGCTGTCCGCAGTCTCAACGAGGAACCGGAGTACGTCCCGCGCCTGCTCGATCGGCCAGGCCACTTCACCCGCCAGCACAATTGGCTTAACGGGATGGAGACGGTATTCGAAATTCGTCACCACGCCGAAGTTGCCGCCACCTCCGCGCAGGCCCCACAGCAGGTCGGCATTCTCGGATTCGCTGGCGTGGACAAACTCACCGGCCGCGGTGACGACGTCCGCGCCGACGAGATTGTCGCAGGTGAGACCGAAGCGCCGCCCGAGCCGTCCCAGTCCGCCGCCCAGCGTCAGGCCGGCGGCTCCGGTATCGGCGACAGTACCCGCGGTCGTTGCCAGCCCGAAGGCCTGGGTTTCGCGGTCCAGTTGACCCAGCCGGGAGCCGCTCTCCAGGTAGGCGCGCCGCGCCTTGGTATCGACGCGCACACCCGCCATCGGTTCGAGGTCGATCATGATCCCGCCGTCGCAGGTCGATTTTCCGGAAAAGCTGTGGCCCCCCGCGCGTACCGCAGTCAGCAACTGGTGTTCGCGGGCGAAGTTCACGGCCTGGATGACGTCCGACGCGCCGGTGCAGCGCGCGATCAGCGCCGGGCGCTTGTCGAACATGCCGTTCCAGAGGTGCCGCGCCCGTTCGTAGCCCTCGTGCCCCGGCAGCAGCAGGTCGCCGGATAGGCTGGCACCCAGCGCCTCGACGGAAGAGCCGCGCAACAGGAGGTCGCCGCCCGTGAGAGATTTTGCCGGCAGGTCGCCGACGCCACTGAGAACGGCGCTGAAGCCGCGCAGCGGCCAGGTGGCGGCGAGCGCCAGGCCCGTACCGATGAATTGACGCCTCTTCATGATGGTCTCCCTGGAATCGCAGAACTCAGAAAAGTCTACTCCTGGACGCTCGCCACCGCACCCATGCCCGGATGGTAAAGCCGATGGCGAGTGCAAACGCGACGTCGCGGACTGCGGTCAATGACGTGGTGAGCACTATTGCGCCGCAGCACAGAAGTGCGGCGAACGCGATCGCCACGCCACCGGGTATGGGGACCGGGGCGGGGCCCTCGCGACGGCGGAGCACGATCAGCGCGGCGCTGGTCGATCCGTAGGCCAGGATCCGCGAGATCACGAAGAAGTTGACGAGGTACTCGAAGGTGCCGGTGACGGCGAACAGCCAGGAGAGGACCGCGTAGACGATGATCGAGACGTGGGGCGTCCTCCACGCGGGATGCACGCCGGCGAACGCAGGCGGCAGGTCGCTGCTTTCGCCGAGTGCGAACATGTTTCGCGGCGAGACCAGGATCGCGACTGCAAGTCCGCCCGCACAGGAGACGACCGC
>JAQBHG010000054.1:0-24935 GCA_032127975.1 Steroidobacteraceae bacterium | reverse complement strand
ATGGCGCTCCCAGAGGGATTCGAACCCTCGTACCAGCCTTGAGAGGGCTGTGTCCTAGGCCTCTAGACGATGGGAGCGAGGCGCTGACGCATCCGTCCGGGGGCCCGGACAGGGGCTGGTATTATATAGACCCATCACCTGACCTCAAGCAGACCGGATTTCCTTGAATCAATCAAACGACGGGGCTCCCGCCCCGGTAATCGTTGCACGCGCTGATCATCCGCTCTCGCGTTCAATGATCTCGACCAGCGCGCTCAAGGTGCTGTACCAGTTGAAGGATGCGGGCTACCAGGCCTTTCTGGTCGGCGGCTGCGTGCGCGACATCGTCATCGGCATGGAGCCCAAGGATTTCGACGTCGCGACGAATGCGTCGCCTGAAGAAGTCAGGCGCCTGTTCCGCAACTGCCGCCTGATCGGGCGGCGGTTCCGGCTTGCCCATGTTCGGTTTGGGCACCAGATCGTCGAAGTGGCGACCTTTCGCGCGGCCGGCGATCCGATCGTCCCTGATGCGGACGAGCCGGACGACACGGATGATGAGCCTGCGCCGGAGCCGCCCGATGATGATCGTGTCCACGACGATACCGGGCGCCTGCTGCGCGACAACCGCTACGGCACGGTTGACCAGGACGTGTGGCGGCGCGATTTCACCTGCAACGCGCTCTACTACAACATCGAGGACTTCTCGATCTGGGATTACGTCGGTGGCGTCGCCGACGTAAAGTCGCGAACCCTGCGCCTGATCGGCGACCCGGAAACGCGCTATCGCGAAGATCCTGTGCGCATGCTGCGCGCAATCCGCTTCCAGGCAAAGTTGGGATTCACGATCCACGAGGGGACCCGCGAACCGATCAAGCGGCTCGCGATGCTGCTCGAGCAGATTCCGCCGGCGCGCCTGCTGGACGAATTCCAGAAACTTTTCCTGGCTGGATTCGGGCAGCGTGCATTCGAGTTGCTGATGGAGCATGGGCTGCTCGAGCAGCTTTTCCCGGCGACGGCTGCCTGGCTCGCTGAGGATCCGGATGGCATGGCGGCGCGGCTGATTCGGGCGGGACTGGCAAACACCGACCAGCGCGTGCAGGAAGACCGCCCGGTAACGCCGATGTTCCTGTTCGCCGTGCTGCTGTTCGGCCCGATTTCGGCCGCCGCGCAGCGGCGCTTCGAGGCAGGTTCGCAGGCAGGGCAGGCGATCGCCGAGGCGGCAGAAGAGGTCGTCGCCGAACAGAATCGCCGGATCGGCATCCCGAAACGGTTTTCTATCCCGATGCGCGAGATGCTGGCACTGCAGCCGCGCTTCCACCGCCGCGAGGGTCGTCGGGCGCTTGCATTCATCAGCCATCCGCGCTTTCGTGCCGCCTACGATTTCCTGGTGCTGCGCGCCGGGGCAGGCGGTGAGGACCCGGAAATCGCGCGCTGGTGGACCGAATTGCAGGAACTGCCCCAGGAAGAACAAGAGACGCGGGTCGGGGCCGACAAGAGCCATTCCGGCCGGCCTGCCGGAACCGGCGGGCGCAGGCGCCGGCGTGGCGGGCGAGGGCGCAGGGCTCCCAAGACTGAAAGCTGATGCCGAAGCAGGTCTGGCACCCGGCCTATGTCGCGCTCGGCAGCAATCTCGATGATCCGCGCCGGCAGGTCGAGAATGCTTTCGCAGGGCTGGCGGGTCTCACCGACACCCGGCTGGTGCTGCGTTCCCGCTTGTGGCGTTCCGCACCAATGGGCCCGCAGGACCAGCCGGAATTCGTGAACGCAGTCGCGGGGCTCCTGACCCGGCAGGAACCACAGACATTCCTCGAAAACTTGCGCGGGCTGGAACGGCGCCTGGGCAAGGTGCAGCCCGCCGTGCGCTGGGGTCCGCGCCTGATCGATATTGACCTGCTGCTGGTCGGTGACGCCCGCAGCGACGAACCCGGCCTGCAGTTGCCGCATGCGGGCCTGCACCAGCGCAATTTCGTGCTGTATCCTCTGGCGGAAATTGCGCCGATGCTCTGGGTTCCCGATCGCGGCCGCGTGTGCAGGCTGCTCGAGAAGGTCCCGGGCGACGGTATCGAACCGCTGGCCGCACGGAAAACCGGTGCCTGAAGCAACAAAAGAAGACTGGCCCCACCGACTGGTCGTGGTGGAGGGCCTTATCGGGGTCGGCAAGACGAGTCTTGCGCGCAAACTCGCGGCTGCGGTCGGGGCGGAGACGGTTTTCGAGGAACCGATGGAGAACCCGTTCCTCGAGCGCTTTTACAAGAGCCCGAAGGCCGCGGCGTTCCCGGCCCAACTTTATTTCCTGTTCCAGCGCGCACGTCAGCTTGCGGCACTGCGCCAGCACGACATGTTCGCCCCGCTGCGCATCGCCGATTACATGCTTGCCAAGGACCAACTGTTTGCGCGCGTGGTGCTGGATGACGAGGAGTACAAGCTCTACGAACAGGTCTATGACCGCCTGGCGATTGACGCGCCGGCACCGGACCTGGTCGTGTTCCTGCAGGCGCCTGTCGACGCGCTGCTGCAGCGCATCGACAGGCGGGGCATCACTTACGAGAAATACATCGACGCTGCATACCTCGAGCGCCTTGGCGACGCGTACACGCGCTTCTTCCACCAATACACGGCCTCACCGTTGTTGATCGTCAACACGGCCGAGATCGACCCCGCCAACAATTCCCGCGATTTCGACGACCTATTCGAGACAATCCGCCAGACCCGCAGCGGGCGTCACTACGTGAATCCCGTCAGGGCCTAGTGACGACTGGCGTGGCGCTCGAGCGCCCATTCGATATGTTCGCGCACCAGCGCATCCGGATGCTCGCGGCGTGCCGCGAGTGCGGCGACGACTTGGGTTGAAGTCGGCGCATTGCCGAGCGCGATGGCGATGTTTCTGAGCCATCGCCCATAGCCGATCCGGCGCAGCGCACTGCCGGTGCTGCGTTCCAGGTACTCCTGTTTGGTCCACTGGAACAATTCGACGAGGTCGGGCGCATCGAGCCCGTGGCGTGTGCGGAACCCGGGCTCGGCGGCGAGGCCCGCAAACTTGTTCCATGGACAGACCAGCTGGCAGTCATCGCAACCGAAAATCCGGTTGCCGATCGCCGCGCGCAGTTCCACCGGTACGGAGCCGTGGTGCTCGATGGTGAGGTAGGAGATACAACGCCGTGCGTCGAGCTGGTACGGGGCGGTGATCGCGCCGGTCGGACAGGCCGGGATGCACGCGTTGCAGGTCCCGCAGCGGTCCTTGGCCGGTTCATCCACCGGCAGCGGCAGGTCGGTGAACAGCTCGCCCAGCATGAACAGGGAACCGGCCCGCGAATTGATCAGGTTCGTGTGCTTGCCGATCCAGCCCAGTCCCGCATTGCGCGCAAGCGGTTTCTCCATGACCGGTGCCGAATCGACGAAGGCGCGGTAGCCGAAGGGGCCGATCTCGGTCTCGAGCATCGCCGCGAGTCTTGCCAGGCGCTGGCGCAGGATCTTGTGGTAATCGCGTCCCAGGGCGTAACGCGCGATGTAACCCCGGCGGCGGTCGGCGAGGATATGCTGCGCGGGCGCCGCGTCCGGCGCCGAGCCGTTCATGCGCACGCTGATGATGCGCAGCGTCCCGGGCACCAGCTCCGAGGGCCGGCTGCGCAGCCTGCCGTGCTTGACCATGTACTGCATCCCCCCGTGGCGGCCCTCAGCGATCCAGCGTTCGAGCCGCGCTTCATCTTCGGGCAATTCGACGCCTGCGATGCCGACCTGATCAAAGCCGAGTGCAGCCGCAAACCCGGTCAGACGTGACCGCAGCGCGTTCAGCTTGTCGGCGGTGAGATTGCTTGCCATGGCAGGTGAAATGGCGGGTGGCCAGTATAATCGTCCGCATGGAATCGCTGCCCGTACCGGTCTACACAGCCGCGCAGGTGCGCGCGATGGACCGGCATGCGATCGACATGGCGGGTATACCCGGATACACGCTGATGCAGCGGGCGGCCGAGGCGGCGTTTGCCTTGCTGCAGCAGCAATGGCCGGAAGTGAAAAGGATCACCGTCCTGTGCGGTTCCGGTAACAACGCCGGCGATGGCTATTCGCTTGCGCGGATTGCGCGCGATGCCGGTTTTTCGGTCCGCACCTGCTCGCTCCTCGATCCCCTGCAACTCGCAGGCGATGCGGCCCACGCCTATGCGGATTTCACGGCGGCGGGCGGGCGTGACTCCGCATTCACCGGTGCGGGCCTCGAATCAACCGATGTCGTCGTCGATGCGCTGCTGGGCACCGGCATCGACCGCCTGGTGGAAGGCGCCATGCGCGAATGCATCGAGGCTGTGAATGCTTCCGGACTGCCGGTTCTCGCACTTGATCTCCCGTCCGGTCTCGACGCCGATAGCGGCCTCATCCGGGGGTCGGCAATTTCGGCAACGCGCACCATCACATTCGTTGCGTTGAAGGCGGGGCTGTTTCTCGGCGATGCCTGGGATTGCGTCGGCGAACTGGCATTTGCAGGACTGGGAATTCCGGAACCGGCGCGCGAGGCGCATGCGCCCGTCATCAGGCGCATGGAATGGCGGTTGGTCGAAGCGGCCCTGCCGCAACGGCGCCGCTCGGCGCACAAGGGCGATCACGGCCGGCTGCTGATCGTCGGCGGTCTCGCGATGCCGGGTGCCGCGCGACTGGCGGGCGAAGCGGCGCTGCGTGCAGGCGCCGGACTCGTGGCAGTCGCGACCGACGCGGCGAGCACCGCTTCAGTCGTTGCGGGGCGGCCGGAACTGATCTGTATCGCGGTGAAATCAGCCACCGAGCTGGAAAAGTTGATTGATGCTGCCGATGCGGTCGCGATCGGGCCGGGTCTCGGCCAGGGCCGCAGTGCCCGCGATTTCTTTGGCACCGTCGCCGAATCTGGCAAGGCCATTGTGCTCGATGCCGATGCACTGACGCTGCTCGCGGAAAAGCCGCGGCACCGCGATGACTGGATTCTGACACCGCATTCCGGTGAGGCCGCCAGGCTTCTTGGAACCGATAGCGGCGCGATCCAGCGGGACCGGCTGGGCTCCGCGCGGGCAATTGCGGCGCGCTACGGCGGAGTCTGCGTGCTGAAAGGCGCGGGCACGCTGGTCGTGGCGGAGGATCGCGTGCCCTGGGTCTGTGATCACGGCAATCCCGGCATGGCGACGGCCGGTGCCGGCGATGTGCTCACCGGCGTCATCGGTGCAATCGTCGCCGGCGGTCGCGGACTCGAGCAGGCTGCGGTGGCCGGTGTGCTTGCGCATGCGCGCGCCGGGGATCGCGCAGCACTCGCCGGGGAACGCGGCTTGATCGCGGGCGACCTGATCGCGCAATTGCGGGCCGTCGTGAACCCGCCATGGAACTGAAGCTGCCGGACGAGGCGGCGACACAGCGACTCGGCGCCTTACTTGCACAGAGCCTGCCGGATCTGCAGAGCGTGCACCTGCTGCTCGCGCTGCAGGGCGAACTTGGCACCGGCAAGACCACGCTCGCGCGCGGCCTGCTGCGCGGGCTCGGTGTCGAAGGCCCGATCCGAAGCCCGACATTCACGCTGGTCGAGCCGTACGACACCCGTTCGGGCACGATTCATCATCTGGATCTCTATCGCCTGGAGGTCGCACCAGGGGAACTCGATGCCCTCGGATACCGCGACTATCGCGCCATGCCAGGCCTCGTGATCGTCGAATGGCCGGAGCGGGGCGGAACCGCGCTCGGGTTGGCCGATCTCAGTATCGTGATCGAGCATCAGCCCGCGGGGCGAAATGTTCGCATCACGACCCAGACCCCGGCCGGCAAGGCGTGGCAGGGCGCATTAAGATGCGAGCGTATCTGACTGAAATACTTGAACTAAAATCTTTCAGACGCTAGAGTACCGCGAGGTTTCCCCGGCACGAGTCGTCATGTGGTCTAGGCACTGGATCAAGATCTGCGTCCTGCTGGCCGCTTCGCTGCCGTTCGCGGCAGCGGCAGCGGATCTGCAGGAGGTTCGGCTCTGGGCGAGCCCCGACTCTACCCGCGTCGTGCTCGACCTGTCTGCGCCGGTCAGCTATACGGTTTTCCCGCTCGCTGATCCACGACGCATCGTCATCGATCTCGAGCAGACCGCGGCCGATGTCGCCCGACTTCCATCGGCTGCAGCCGTCGGCGTCGTCAGCGGCGTGCGGGTTGCAGCCCGCGAAAACGGCGGGCTGCGCGTCGTGCTCGACCTCAGCTCGAAGGTCGAGGTGCAGAGTTTCCTCACGCCGCCGAACGAAACCTACGGTCACCGGCTGGTCATCGACCTGGGCCTGGATCAGGCGCGGCGGCCGCTCAAGGTTGCGACCGACGGTAATGGCCAGCGCGACATCGTGGTTGCGATCGATGCCGGTCATGGTGGCGAGGATCCAGGCGCAGTCGGCAAGGCCGGCACGCGCGAGAAGGACGTGGCACTCGCGGTGGCACGCCGGCTCGCCGATCGCATCAATGCGGAACCCGGAATGCGCGCGGTGCTGACCCGGACCGGCGACTACTTCGTGCCATTTCGTGAGCGCATCCGGCGTGCGCGCGTGCAGCAGGCGGACCTGTTCGTCTCGGTGCACGCCGATGCCTTCGTCAATCGCTCGGTGCGCGGCTCCTCTGTTTACGTGCTGTCGACGCGACGCGCCAGCAACGAGGCTGCGCGCTGGCTGGCCGATCGCGAGAATGCAGCCGACCTGATCGGCGGCGTCTCGCTGGATGACAAGACGGACGTGCTCGCGTCGGTGCTGCTCGACTTGTCGCAGAACGCGTCGATCAGCGCCAGTCGCGAAGCGGCTACGCGGGTACTCGAGGAGCTGGACCGGGTCGGTCAGTTGAAGAAGAGCGACGTCCAGCATGCCAGCCTGATCGTGCTGACTTCGCCCGACGTGCCGTCGATGCTGGTGGAGACCGCCTACATCTCGAATCCGGAAGAAGAACGACGGCTGCGCGATCCGGATCACCAGGCCCGGCTGGCGGGCGCGATACATACTGGCGTGAAGCGCTATTTCCACGAGAATCCACCGCCGGGCACTCGTTTCGCGGCGCTGGCTGCGCGCGAGCGCCAGCAGCTGACGAGCGTAACGATCGTGCAGACGCCGGTTTCCGGCAACTGATACTGCGCTGCTAGACTGGCGTGGCCCGCCGGGCTCGCCATGCCGATCCAGATCCTCGCAGACCCCCTGATTGACCAGATCGCAGCCGGCGAGGTCATCGAACGCCCGGCCTCGGTCGCAAAGGAACTGATCGAGAACGCGCTCGATTCCGGGGCGCGGCACATCAATGTGGAAGTGGAGCGCGGCGGCATCGGCCTGCTGCGCGTGCGCGACGACGGCGCGGGCATGGAATCGCGCGAGTTGCCGCTCGCGCTCGCGCGCCATGCAACCAGCAAGATCGCGTCGCTTGAGGATCTCGAGAAGCTGGCGACACTCGGCTTTCGAGGCGAGGCGCTGCCATCGATTGCGTCGGTATCGCGATTCCATATGGCGTCACGGACGGCGACTGCGGGGCACGGCGCCGAGATCGAGTCAGCCGACGGACAGGTGGGACGCCCGCGGCCGGCTGCGCATCCGGCGGGAACGACGGTCGAGGTGCGGGATCTGTTTCACAAGATTCCCGCGCGGCGCAAGTTCCTCCGCACCGAAGCGACCGAGTTCCAGCATGTGCTGCGCACGGTCACGCGCCTCGCGCTGTCGCGATACGACGTGGCCTTCACGCTCTCGCACAACCGCAGGGAGCAGTTCGTGTTGCCGGCCGCGACGAACCGGCTGGAAAAAGAGGCGCGCATCGCGAGACTGGTCGGCACCGACTTCATCGAGAATTCGCTGCATGTCGAGCATGAGCACATGGGTCTGCATCTGGAGGGCTGGATCGGAATGCCATCGCAGGCGCGCGCGCAGGCGGATCGTCAGTACCTGTTCGTCAATGGCCGCATGGTGCGCGACCGGCTGCTGGTGAATGCCGCGCGGCTCGGCTACCAGGATGTCATGTATGGCGGCCGGCATCCGGCCTGGCTCCTGTACCTCTCGCTCGACCCCGGGCAGCTTGACGTCAATGCCCATCCGCAAAAGCTCGAGGTGAGATTCCGCGACAGTCGCGGCGTGCACGACTTCGTCTACCGGACGCTGGAGCGTGCCCTGGCTTCGACGCGCGCATCTGCGACTGACACGCCGCCGGCGCCGGCATCAGGGCTCGTCGGTGCCGCCGAATACAGGCCGGGCCTGTTGCGACTCGGCGAATCGCCACCCGCGGGCTTCGGCGTATCGGGAATCGCCGGCGGTGCGCAGGCGCCTCGCGAGCTGCCTGCGGGATCGGTGGATGCGCCACTCGGCTATGCCGTGGCCCAGCTGCACGGCATTTACGTCCTTACCCAGACTGCGGATGGGATCGCGCTTGTTGACGCGCACGCGGCTCACGAGCGCATCATTTACGAGCGCCTGAAAGCCGCGGCGGATTCGGGTCGCGGCGCGCGCCAGCCGCTCCTGGTGCCGGCAGTCGTCGAGTGCACTGCGGCGGATTCGGATCTCGCGTTGCAGCACCGCGAAGAACTCGCCGCGGCGGGTCTGGTCGTGGATCGCATCGGACCGGCGACGCTTGCGATCCGCGAAGTCCCGATCGTGCTCGCCGGGCAGGATGTTGCCGCGGTATTGCGCGATGCGCTGGCTGATCTCGGCCAGCACGGCGCGACTCACCGCATTGCAGAGCGCCAGAACGAACTGCTGGCGAATATCGCCTGTCGCAGCGCGGTGCGCGCGCATCGACTGCTGTCGATCGACGAGATGAATTCGCTGCTGCGCGACATGGAGCGCACTGAGCGTTCCGGGCAATGCAGCCATGGCCGTCCCACCTGGACGCGCGTTACGCTTGCCGAACTCGACCGGCTGTTCCTGCGCGGACGTTGATGCAGGGGCAACCGGCAATATTCCTGATGGGCCCGACCGGTGCCGGCAAGACGGAACTTGCCGCCCGGCTCGTCGCCGAATTTCCGCTGGAAATCGTCAGCGTCGACTCGGCGATGGTCTTCCGCGGGATGGACATCGGCACGGCGAAACCGGGACCGGAACTGCTGGCGCGCGCTCCCCATCACCTGATCGACCTGATCGATCCGGCCGAAAGTTATTCCGCCGGACGATTCATTGCCGATGCGCAGTGCGTCATGGCCGATATCCGGTCGCGGGGGAAGGTGCCGTTGCTGGTGGGCGGCACGATGCTTTATTTCCGCGCACTGCAGGCCGGTCTCGCGAAGTTGCCATCCGCCGATGCGGCACTGCGCAGCCGAATCGACGAGCGCGCTGCGCGCCTGGGCTGGCCGGCAATGCATGCGGAATTGCAGCTCCTGGACCCGCTGGCTGCCGAGCGCATCCGCCCCGCAGACCGGCAGCGCATCCAGCGGGCGCTGGAAGTGGTCGAGCTGATCGGCGCGCCGATATCGTCGCGACAGCGCGAAGACCTGCGGCATGCGGCGCGCGAGTCCGACCTGCGTATCGTGCTGGCGCCCGCGGATCGCAAGACACACGCCGAAAGGCTGGCCTTGCGATTTCGGGAAATGATGGATCGCGGCCTTCTTGAGGAAGTGCGGCGGCTGCACTCGCGTGGTGACCTGCGGGCGGCAATGCCGGCGCTCCGCCTGATTGGCTACCGCCAGCTATGGGCGCACCTGGAGGGCGCCATGGCCCTGGACGAAGCCGTCGGGCGCGCGATCATCGCGACCCGTCAGTTCGCCCGCCGGCAGTTGACCTGGTTGCGGTCCGAGCCCGGCGCGGAGTGGTTCGAATCATCCGATCCGGCCTTGACAGGCCGGGTTTCCGCCCGCATCAACAGCTGGCTGGCGGCCTACTCAGAATCATTCCAGGCCTGGTGCTAGACTCCGAAGCTTGCGGGCTACGCCGTTTGCGTTTGACATATGCCTGCTGCGAGTTTGGTGGAGCCGCCGAAACCCCGTAGAGCGGCCAGAAGTACGAGAAAAAACAAGGAGATACCATGGCCCGAGGTCAATCATTGCAGGATCCGTTCCTGAATGCGCTGCGCAAGGAGCGCGTGCCGGTTTCCATTTATCTGGTCAATGGCATCAAGCTTCAGGGCCAAATCGACTCTTTCGACCAGTTCGTCGTGCTCTTGAAGAACTCCGTCAGCCAGATGGTCTACAAGCATGCGATCTCGACCGTGGTGCCGGCGCGCAATGTGCGCCTGCCGGCGGTCGAGGGAGACGAATTGGAACCCGCGAAGGAAGCGGAGCCCAGTTGATCGGAGACCCGTTGCAGTTGCCGGTGAGACCCATTGTTCGAACGCCCTGATCGGGGCGAACGCGCGATCCTCGTGCGCATCGGCTTGGGCAAGCCGATCGGCGCCGATGAGCTTGCGGAATTCGATGCGCTCGCGCGCTCCGCCGGCGCATTGCCCGTGGAAACGATATCGGGTTCCCGGCGTGCGCCGGATCCGAGATTCTTCATCGGCAGCGGCAAGGCGGAAGAAATTCGCGTGCGTGTGGCGGCGACCGAAGCCGACCTGGTGTTGATCGATCATGGGCTATCGCCTAGCCAGGAAAGAAACCTGGAAGAACTGATCGGACGCCGTGTGCTGGATCGCACCGGCCTGATCCTCGACATCTTTGCGCAGAGGGCGAGAAGCGCCGAGGGGCAGCTGGAAGTCGAACTCGCGCAGCTGCGCCATCTGTCGACGCGACTGATCCGCGGCTGGACCCACCTCGAGCGCCAGAAGGGCGGTATTGGCCTGCGCGGGCCCGGAGAAACGCAGCTCGAGACCGATCGCCGCCTGATCGGCAAGCGAATCCGCACGCTCACCACGAAACTCGAAAAACTCGCCCGCCGCCGCGACACCGGACGCTCAGTGCGCAAGCGCGTACCCGTGCCGGCGATCGCGATCGTGGGTTACACGAATGCCGGCAAGTCCACGCTGTTCCGGGCGCTGACCGGCAGCGACGCCTACGTTGCCGACCAGCTGTTTGCGACCCTGGACCCGACGGTGCGGCGGCTGCGCCTGCCGCACACGCCTGATCTGGTCGTCGCAGATACGGTCGGCTTCGTGCGCGACCTGCCACACGAGCTGATGGCAGCGTTCCGCTCGACGCTGATGGAGGCCAGGGATGCCGACCTGCTGCTGCACGTGGTCGACGCCTCGGATCCGGAGCATGACCGCCGCATACAGCAGGTTGACGAAGTACTCGAGGGTATCGGCGCCGGTTCGATTCCCCAGCTTCGCATCTACAACAAGATCGATCGCCTTGGCCGTCAGGCGGAATTCAGGCGTGATCCGGCGGGTTGCCCAGTCGCGATCTGGCTGTCCGCCGTGAATGGCGCGGGAATCGAGCTGCTGCGCGACAGCCTGCAGGAGACCTTCGGCCAGTCGGCGATGCGCATATGCCTTGCATTACCGCCGGGACAGGGCCGCCTGCGTGCGCGGCTCTTCGACCTCGGACTCGTGCAGGACGAGACAGCTGCTGAAGATGGCGGCTCCAGAATCGTCGTCGTGGCGTCGCATCAGCAGATCGAATCGCTGTGCCGCGAGGCAGGGGTCGATTTTCCGGATATTGTTTCACCTTGTCTGCCAGCCGAGGGCTTCGTAGAATTCCCGCACGAGCCCGCCTCGTCCGCGGCCTGATCCAGTTCCCAAGAGTGAGCGAGCGATATGGCCTGGAATGATCCCGGCAAGAATCAGAATCCCTGGCAGCGCCGGCCGGGCCAGGGTCCGCCGGACCTCGACGAGGTGGTGCGCCAACTTCAGAGGAAGCTGCGCTCGCTGTTCGGCGGCGGTTCGCGGCCACCCGGCAACGGCGCGGGCGGCAGTAGTGGTCGTGCCTTCGGGATTAGCTACATCTACATCGTGGTCGGATTGCTGATCATCTGGGGGCTGACCGGCTTCTACCAGAATGATGCGGCTGAGCGTTCGGTCATCACGCGCTTCGGCAGATACACCGGGACGACGACGGCCGGACTCAACTGGCGGCTGCCATGGCCAATCGATCGCCGCACGGTCGTCAACGTGACCGAGTTCAAGAGCTTCACTTCCATGCCGCGCATGCTGACACGCGATGAGGCGCTGGTAGATATCGCCCTCGCGGTCCAGTACCGGCGCGCCGATCCGGTCAAGTTCGCGTTCAATGTGCGCGACCCCGAGGCGACACTCGGCGAAGTCAGCGAAAGCGCGATCCGCGAGATCATCGGGCAGAGCAAGCTCGATTTCGTGCTCGCGCTCGGCCGCCAGGAGATCAGCGCGAAGACCAAGGATCTGGTGCAGCGGACGATCACCGCCTACAACACCGGCATCGAGGTCATCAGCATCAATCTGCAGGACGTGAAAGTCCCCGACCAAGTGGCGCCCGCGCAGGAGGATGCAATCAAGGCCCGCGAAGACAAGGATCGCGCGACGCTGTCGGCGCAGACCTACGCCAATGACATCGTGCCGAAGGCGCGCGGTCTCGCGGTCAGCGTTATTGAGGGTGCGCTCGCCCACAAGGCGCGGGTCGTCGCGGACGCCGAAGGCGAGACCTCGCGATTCGGGGCGCTCGCGGCCGAGTACCAGCGAGCGCCTGCGGTGACGCGCGAGCGCCTGTACCTCGAAACGATGGAGCAGGTGCTGGGCTCGTCGACCAAGGTGATCGTGGACACCAAGGGCACCGGCAACATGATCTACCTGCCGCTCGACAAGCTGCTCGAGCAGCGCGGCCAGCAACGGCAACCCGTCGAGACGCCGCCGACAATCCGGCTGGAGGATGGCAGTTCCGTCGAGGCGCCGGACGCGCGCACGCGGAGGGATCGCTGATGGCCGGCCGAATACTGCCGATCCTGATTGGCGCCCTGGTCGCGTTCTGGCTGCTCATGAGCGCCGTATTCCAGGTGCAGGAGACCGAGTTCGCGATCAAGTTCCAGTTTAGTGAAATCGTCAAGGCCGACTACCAGCCGGGCCTGCATTTCATGGTTCCGATTGTCAATACCGTTCGCAAGTTCGATCGTCGCGTGCTGACGCGCAATTACCCGGCCGAGCAGTTCCTGACAAGTGAAGGAAAGATGCTGAATGTCGACTTCTACGTGAAGTGGCGGGTTTCCGACGTCGGGCAGTACTACCAGTCGACCGGAGGCGACGAGGAAGCGGGCGCGGCGCGGCTCGCCGAAATCGTCAAGGATGGCCTGAAGGGTGTCATCGCGAAGCGCACCATCCAGCAGGTCGTGGCGGCGGAGCGCGCGGAGTTCATCGGCGACATCCTGCAGTTTGGAGGCGAGTCGATCGCTCAGCTCGGACTGACACTCGTGGACGTCCGGGTCAAGCGGATCGATTTGCCGACCAACGTGTCCGAATCGGTCTTCAATCGCATGCGCCAGGATTTTCTCCGCGTTGCTTCGCAGTTGCGGGCCGAAGGCGACGAGCAGGCCCAGCGCATCCGCGCGGAAGCGGAGCGTGAGCGCACCGAAGCACTCGCGATCGGCAATCGCGATGCCGAGAAGATCCGTGGTGAGGGCGACGCCGTCGCCGCTGCGACTTACGCGCGCATGTACCAGCGGTATCCGGAGTTCTATTCCTTCCACCGCAGCCTGCAGGCCTATCGCCGCGCGATCGGCCAGCCCAATGACGTGCTCGTGATCGCTCCCGACGGTGAGTTCTTCAAGTACATGAAGCAGCCGGGGCGCTGAGCCTCCGATGAACATCCAGTGGGCGGACCTCGCGGCCGCGCTCGGGCTGCTGCTGGTCATCGAGGGATTGTTGCCATTTGCGAGCCCGGGAAGCTCGAAGCGCGCCATGGCCGCATTCTCGACGGTGAGCGATTCGACCCTGCGTGTCGCCGGCGTCGCAAGCGTGGCTGCCGGCCTTCTGCTGCTGTGGCTGGTCCGTTCCTGAGGCGGTGATGGGAAAAATCGTCGTCGTTGTCGGCGCCCAGTGGGGTGACGAAGGAAAGGGCAAGGTCGTGGACCTCCTGACCGAGCGCGTGACCGCGGTCGCCCGCTTCCAGGGCGGCCACAATGCCGGTCACACGCTCGTCATAGACGGCCGCAAGACGGTGCTGTCGCTGATCCCTTCGGGCATCCTGCGCGACCAGGTGCGCTGCTTCATCGGCAATGGCGTCGTGCTTTCGCTCGAGGCATTGCTGTCCGAAGCGGACATGCTGGCTGCTCGTGGCTTTCCGGTATTCGAGCGGCTGCAGATCAGCCCCAACTGCCCGCTGGTGCTGCCATCGCACGTTGCCCTCGACCAGGCACGCGAGCAGGCAAGTGGCGATCGCAAAATCGGCACGACCGGACGCGGCGTCGGACCGGCGTACGAAGACAAGGTTGCGCGCCGCGCAGTGCGCGTCAGCGACCTGCTGTCCCCGCCGCTTTTCGAATCTCGCCTACGTGAACTCCTCGACTGGCATAATTTCCTGCTGCAGCATCACCTGCGGAAACCACCAGTCGAATTTGCCGCGACGCTCGATGATTGCCTGGCGCAGGCCGAACGGGTGAAGCCGCTGGTAGCGGATGTCGCGCTTGGCATCAAGCGTATCCAGCAGGCGGGCGGCAGCGTCCTGCTGGAGGGTGCGCAGGGCGCGCTGCTCGATGTCGATCACGGCACTTACCCGTTTGTCACGTCGTCAAACACCGTGGCCGGCAACGCATCGGTCGGCGTCGGGCTTGGCCCGCGCGACATCGACTATGTGCTCGGGATCACCAAGGCCTACACGACGCGCGTCGGCGCGGGCCCGTTTCCCACCGAGCTGTTCGACGACACAGGCAAGCACCTTTCGCACGTGGGCCAGGAGTTCGGTGCCGTGACCGGACGTGCGAGACGCACCGGCTGGTTCGATGCCGTCGCGCTGCGACGGTCCATGCTGAACAACAGTTTTTCGGGCCTCTGCGTCACCAAGCTTGACGTGCTCGATGGCCTGGAGCGGGTGAAGCTCTGCACGGGTTACCGGCAGGGCGGAAAGATTTCCGACATGCCGCCGCTTGTCGCCGACGATTACGCCGGCTGCGAGCCGGTCTATGAGGAGATGCCTGGCTGGAAGGATTCCACTGTCGGCCTGCGTTCACTCGCCGAATTGCCGCGGGCGGCGCGCGACTACCTGGCACGCATCGAGGAAGTCTGTGAGGTGCCGGTCACGATCATTTCAACCGGCGCGGACCGCGATCACACGATCATCCTGCGGCACCCTCTCGACTGATCCAAAATCGGGCAGGAGCTAGGAAGCCCCGTTCAGCCCCTCACGCCCCTCAGTAGTACATCCAGTCGATCGAGTTCCGAAGAAAGCTCCCGCACCACGCGGCGATCGTGATTTCGCTGCAACTTGAGCGCAGCCTGGAAACTTCGCGCAGGATCCTTCAGCGCTTCGGTCGAGAGCCGCAGGCCGTGGCGGGCAAGCAGCGGGGCGAGTTCATCGCTGCGCCGCAACAGGTCGCGACGGGTGCTCTGGTAGGCATGGTCGACCAGCCGCCGGCGGTCCGAGTACCGGAACATGTTTGCGAAGAACATGCGCCGATCGGCACGGTCCGGCTCAAGCAGCAGAATCTCGGCGCGCGGGAAGCGGTCCTTGTAGGCGGCAACGCCAACCTGCATCCGCGACTGGACCAGCGAGCGAAGCGTCTGGCCCAGCACGACCGGCAGGCCGTGGTCGGTGAGGTCGATCCTGCGCTGCCGTCTGCCACCGGCGGATGCGTCGAACGGCACGAGGGGATTGATGCCGAACAGCAAATCGGCGCCGGCCTCGAGCACGACTGAAGCATGCATCGTCCGCAGCAGTGCGCCGTCCGCGTAGGTCTCACCGTCGATCTCGACCGGCGAATAGAGCCCTGGCAGCGCAGTGCTGGCCTGGATGGCGCGTGAGACCGGCACATGGTCGAGAGCGGGTGCGCCGAATACTGCCGCCTTGCCGGTATTGAGGTTGGTGGCGACGATGTACAGACGGCGCCGCAGTTTCCTGAAGTCGTTGGTCCTGCCGCCGCTATCGAAAAGCCGGCGCAGATAACGTTCGAACGGCGCGCTGTCGAACATGCCCGCGGGCATCGCCGCGGCGAACGGCGCCAGCAGTTCGGCAATGCTCTGCGACAGTGGAGCGCGCAGGAACTGATTCGCGGCGTTCCAGATGATGCCGGGCAAGCCGGCTATTCGCCGCGCGTATTCGCGAATGGCGGGCTGCAGGAACAGGCCGGGATGCGCGGGCTCGTGACCAGAGTCATTGCTGATGACGATCCGGCCGATGTCGATGGGTGTCAGGCCATTCGCGAGGCTGGCTGCAAGTATTGCGCCCGAACTGACTCCCGCGTAGGCATGCAGGTCATTGAGTGCGAGGCCGTCGATGCAGTCGGTGAGTGCCTGCAGCGCTCCCAATTCGTAGAATGCTCCCAACGGCCCGCCACCGGCCAGTGCGACGCCGATGCGGCCCGTATTGCGCGGCCGGATCGCAGTCTGAAGTGTCAACATGGCGGATGTCGCCGCGCTGCCCCGGGCTCAGCGCGACTTGCGCTTCGGCTTCTTGCCGGCGAGCTTCTCGACGCTGGCCGACAATTGCTGGACCCGGCGCGACAGCGCGCTGATCTCTTCCGCGGTCGGCATGCCGAGCTGATGCATGGCGCGCTGAACCCGTGACTGGAAAATCTTCTCGAGGTTGTCCCAGGTTTCGCTTGCCTGCTCCTTCACGGTGTCCACGCGCTGGTTGACGGTCTTCTGGGCTCCCTGGAAAGCTTGCATGACGACTTTCTGCGCCGCGTCCAGCGCGCCGCCCTGCAGCTTCGAGCCCTCGCGCATCAGTTCGTCGAAGACCTTTGGTGCGCCGGCCTGGGCGCGGGACATGGCACCGAGCCCGGCCAGCCAGATCTGGTGGGCGGAATAAAGCAGGTTCAGGTCGCCTTTTGGCTTGCCGGACCCGCCGAGCTTGCCCTTTTTCTTCGCCGCCATGATCCTCTCCTTGCCGCGGGCTGGCTGAATGCCGGTCCAGTATCAAGAATACCGTGTTCTGATCAGGAGTTCATGATGGCCGCCGAGAAGACGCTCCGCTTCCCGTACGACCAGAAACCCTACAGCTACGTTGGCGATTCCCTGAAGAAAGCCTGGGATCGATTGCATGCGGGGGATCGCGAGCCATTTCCGGAAACACCGCAATTGCAGCAGGCTTGGCGGGCATTCCATCGCGGCGACTTCAGCGAAGCGATTTCGCAGGGCTCGAAACTGGGGCCACAGGGAGCCTCCGCCGCGAACAAGGCGGCGGCGGTTACCGCGACATATCTGGAGGAGGACGATCGTCGCGCGATTGCCATGCTTCGGGAGGCGGCGAAGCGGGCCGACCAGGCAACACGAAAACTGCCTGAATATGCCAATGCATGGTACATGCAGGCATTCGTGCTGGGTCGCTATGCGCAGCGTGTTTCCATCATCAAGGCGCTTGCCGAGGGCATCGGCGGCAAGGTGCACGATGCGCTCGAGCGTTGTATCGAGATCGAGCCAAAGCACGCAGACGCACACATCGCGCTCGGGCTGTACCACGCAGAGATCATTGACAAGGTCGGCGCGCTGGCCGGCCGTCTGACCTATGGGGCGGACGCCGCGAAATCGGTGAAGTATTTTGAACAGGCGCTCAAGCTGAATCCGGGATCCGCGATCGCGCACATGGAGTATGCGAACGGGCTCCTGATGCTGCACGGCGACAAGCAGAAGGCGAAGGCCGTCGAGTTGTACGAGAAGGCTGTCGCCTGCAAGCCTGCCGATGCGATGGAGCGGCTCGACGTGGAGCAGGCAAAGGCGGAGCTGGAGTAGGGCGGCGCAATCCTATCGGCCGTTCCTTAGAAAAGGACCCAGCAGCACCGACAGCACGACCTTTTCGAATTCATCGTGGAAGCGCGCCGTCACGGCGGACGGGTCCGGAATTCGCTTGTAGTCGGCGATCAGGCCGAACTGGACCTGGCCCGCGTAGGACAGGATGCTGACGCCGAGGCCGATATCGCCGGACTGGGGCACCCAGAAAATCAACCGCGAGATGCGCCGGCCGGCCAGGTACATCGGATGCGTCGGACCCGGCACGTTGGTGGCGACCAGGCTTGCCTTTGTTGAAAGCAGGTCGATTGCCGCGGACTGCGCGGAACCCGGCAACATGCCGAGCGCAGCCATCAGTCCGAGCGTCAGCACCGGCTGGTAGGAACTCTTGAGCGCGCTCATCGCCGCGTGAACTGCGAACAGGCGTTCCAGCGGATCGCGTATGCCGATCGGCAGTTCCAGGAACACCAGCCCGAAATGATTGCCGAGCCCGGCCGCCGCCCGCGGATCGCGCAGATTGACCGGCACCGTGGCCCGGATCGTCTTGCCCGCCGTGTCCTCGCCGTGGTCCCGCAGGTACGCTCCGAGCGCGCCGGCCACGGTCGACATCAGCAGGTCGTTGACCGTGCAACCGAGTGCCTTCGAGACGGCCTTCACTTCCGTGAGCGGCAGCGGATCGGTCCAGGCCGCGATCTTCCGCGCGCCTAGCGTGCCCTTGAAGCGGGTCGGGGGATCGTCGCTGAGTGTTGCGACGCGCGTGAGTTCTGCAGCGATGCCGAGCGCATGCCTGGCGATTTCGCCGGCATGTTCTGGATTGCGCGTGAGGTCCGCTGCCTTCGCAAACCACTGCGCACCCTCGGCAATGGCCTTCTGCACAAGCGCCGCGCCCGGCACATTCAGCCGGCCGAGCCAGGCGAGGGTCTCGTCTTCACCTGCGGCACCCGCACTGCCCCCAGTCTCCAGGTCGGGTGGCGGCGCGCCCGGTTCCGCGTGCAAGTCGGTCAGTGTCAGGAATACGCGAACCATCGCCGTGCCGTCGGCGTAGCAATGGTGAATCCGGAGGATTACGGCGCTGCCCCCGCAGACATTCTCGACGAAGTGGAACTGCCACATCGGCCGCCGCCGGTCCAGATCGCTGCCGGCGAGCTGCGACACCAGTGTTTCGAGCTCCGCCTGACCGGCGGGTTTCGGCAACGCGATCTTCCGGATGTGCTGGTCGAGGTCGAAATCGGGATCAGCTTCCCAGCTTGTGCTCATGGCATCCTGGGTTGCGCGCCAGCGGAAGCGGGGGAACTTCAGGAACCGCTCTTCGATCGTCCTGCGGAAACGGGCGAAATCGACATTACCGTCGAACACGATGACGCCGACGATCATCATCAGATTGGTCGGCCGGTCCATCCGCAGCCAGGCGGCGTCCACGGCGGACATGCGTTCCGTTTCACCGCTCATCGGTTTAGAGTATCTCAAATGGCGTATTTCGTAACTGGAGCCACGGGATTCATCGGCCGGCACCTCGTCGAGCGGCTGCTGGCTCGCGGCAAGCGCGTCCATGTGCTGGTGCGGCCGCAGTCGATGCAGAAATTCGAGGCGGTGCGCGGGCACTGGGGGTCACATGCCGGCCGCGTCGTGCCCGTCGCGGGCGATCTTGCGGAGCCGAATCTCGGCGTTTCGGCTGCCAATATCCGCAAGCTCAGTGGCAAGGTCGATCATTTCTTTCACCTCGCCGCGATCTACGACCTGAAAGCCGGCGCTGACGAACAGGAAACTGCGAATGTCGTCGGTACCGACCATGCGATGCAGTTTGCAGACGGCGTGCAGGCAGGTTGTTTCCATCTGGTCAGCTCGATAGCGGCAGCGGGCGTCTACAAAGGCACGTTCCGCGAGAACATGTTCGAGGAGGCGTCTGGTCTCGATCATCCCTATTTTCGGACAAAGCACGAATCGGAAGCGCTCGTTCGCAATCACTGCAAGCGGCCCTGGCGGGTCTATCGCCCCGGTTTGGTGGTGGGCCATTCGCAGACGGGTCAGATCGACAAGATCGACGGGCCCTACTACTTCTTCAAGATGATCCAGAAATTGCGGCACTCGTTGCCGGCGTGGTTCCCGTTGATCGGCGTCGAGGGCGGCTACATCAATCTGGTGCCGGTCGATTACGTGAGCGCCGCCCTGGATCACCTGGCGCACGTCGAAGGCCAGGACAGCCAGTGCTTTCACCTGACAGATCCGCGCCAGCGCAGAGTGGGCGAGGTCCTGAATCTGTTTGCACGGGCGGGGCATGCGCCGACCATGGCATTCCGGCTCGACCCGAAGCTGCTGGAACTGATACCGGCGGGAGTCACCGCCTCGATGGCGAGCTATCGTCCGTTGCAGCAGATGATCGACACGATCCTGCGCGACCTGCAGATCCCGCGCGACGTGCTGCAATTCTCCAACTGGCAGACGAAGTTTGACTCGACGCGCACGCAGCGGCTGCTCGAAGGCACGGACATCCGCGTGCCGCCGCTCGAGGATTACGCCTGGCGTCTGTGGGACTTCTGGGAGCGCCACCTGGATCCGGACCTTTCGCTGGATCGCAGCCTGGCCGGCGCGGTGCGTGGAAAGGTCGTCCTGATCACCGGTGGTTCATCCGGGATCGGCCTTGCGGCTGCCGAGCGTTGCGCCGATGCGGGCGCGAAAGTCGTGATCGTCGCGCGCGACCCGGAGAAGCTCGAAAATGCACGCGCGCGCCTAGCCGAGCGCGGGGGCGCGGTCTTCGCCTACCAGTGTGACATCGCGGATTTCCAGGCCTGCGATGCGCTGGCGCGCCAGTTGCTGTCCGAGCATGGCGGCGTGGACGTCCTGGTCAATAATGCCGGCCGCTCGATCCGCCGCTCGATCGACCTGTCCTATGACCGCTTCCACGACTTCGAGCGGACCATGCAGCTCAACTATTTCGCGGTGGTCAGGCTGACGATGGCATTGATACCGTCAATGCTCTCGCGGGGCGGCGGCCACGTCGTGAACATCTCGTCAATCGGCGTGCTGTCAAATGCACCGCGCTTCTCCGCCTATGTCGCATCGAAGGCGGCGATGGAAGCATGGACACGCTGCGCAGCATCGGAATTCGCCGATCGCGGGGTCAGTTTCACGATCATCAACATGCCGCTGGTGCGCACACCGATGATCGCGCCGACCAGGATCTACGACCAGGTCCCGGTCGCGACGTCCGATGAAGCCGCCGACATGGTCGCCGAGGCCATCATTGACCGGCCGAAGCGGATTGCGACCAAGCTGGGCCTCGCTGCCGAGATACTGCACCTGGGCGCGCCGCGGATCACCGAAGTGATAATGAATACCGCCTACCGGATGTTCCCGGACTCGACCCCGGCCAAAGGCGATGCCTCCGACAGCGAGGCGGGCGCGCCACCGACGAAGGAGGCCGTGCTGTTTGCCTCGCTGCTGCGAGGCGTGCACTGGTGAGATCCGTTCAGGCTGCTGTGGCCCTGGACCGGCCGAGCAGTGTGTTGAATGGCGCGCGTTCAGGCCAGAGCATGCGCGCGCGCCGCACGATCATGGTCGTGACCAGCGCGAATTGACCCTCGAGACTCGCGTGGCTGACGCCGTCGGTGAAGACGGTCCACGCGCTATTCGGCGGAAAACGGATTTCCTGATAGCCTGCCAGGTCGCTCCTGAATTCCTCGTCGTCCTTCATGTAGTTGTGCAGTCGGCGCATGGCACGATCATAAGGGCTGGAGTCGAGCACGGTGGCGAGCGGATTGAGGCGTGCGAGTCCGGCGACCAGCGCGCTGAACGCGCGGTCGGCTCCGCCCCTGCTGATCGACACCGCAAGCCGACCCGAGTCGTCCAGCAGCCCTGATTTCTTCCCCCACCGCTCCAGCACGTCATCGAATGTGCCCTTGGTGGCCCAGACACGATCGCGCTCGGCGTTGACATTGACGAAGAATCGCAGGATACGGTCGCCATTCGTCGCGCCATAGGCGCCGGCGTCGACATGCACCAGTTCATTGCTCGCATGCGGCTTCAGGCCCCGGCCCTTTTCCTCGATTGGCCGGAAACTGCATGTTCCGATGCGCGCGTCATTCGTCAGGTTCCCGGTCACGCGTCTCAGGAATGAGCTGACATCGTTCAGGTGCGAGCGCAGCAGGTCGGTCACGCGCAATGTCGTCGCAGTGTCCGCCTCGATGCCGCTGACCTTTCCGGCTTCCGGGTGATAACTGATGTTTTTCAGCCTGAGCTTTGACGGAAGTTCCCTGCGCAGGAATTCGAGTGTCGCCCGGTCCGGAAGGGGAACCGGGCAGTCGGGGAAGTAGACGATCCGGTTCGACTCAAGCGCATCGCGCACGGCATCGGGATTCGAACGCCACCGCGCTTCATCGAAGGTCGTCAACATTCGAAAAATCTACGCCCGGTGCCATACACTGTCAATTCATGGTATTCGCATCGCAGGCGTTTCTGGCCTTTCTGGTCGTGGTGCTTGGCGTCTACTGGGCGCTCGGCCGGACCCACCCGCTGTCCGGCAAGGCCTGGCTGATCATTGCTTCGCTTTTCTTCTACGGCTACTGGGTGCCTGCCTACCTGGTGCTGCTCCTTGGCTCGATAATCGTCAACTTCGCCGTCGTCCGCGCGATGCTTGCGGGCGCAAATGCAGGGCGACGATCGTTGCTGGTCACCATTGGCATCGTGCTCAATGTCGGCCTGATCGCGTACTACAAGTACTTCGCATTCCTCATCGAGTCGCTGAATTTCGTGGCGGCGAGCGACATCCGCGTTCCCGAAATCGTGCTGCCGATCGGCATTTCGTTCTTCACATTTCAGCAGATCGGCCTCCTGGTCGATACATGGAAGGGACGCGTCACGAGCCTGCGGTTCTGGGACCATTTCTTCTTCATCGCATTCTTTCCGCAACTGATTGCCGGTCCGATCGTGTCGCAGCATGAAATGCTGCCGCAACTGGCCTCGATCCGGCGCTGGGTGCTGGCGCCCGGGAAGCTCGCGGTCGGTGCTGCGTTGTTTTCGATCGGCCTGTTCAAGAAGACGGTATTGATCGATCCGTTCGTGCCGCACATAGACGCCGTTTATTCGGCCGCAGCGCGCGGTGATCCGATCAGCATGCTGGACGGCTGGGCGGCCGGCATCGGTTACGGATTCCAGGTTTACTTCGATTTTTCGGGTTATTCGGACATGGCGATCGGCCTCGCGTTCATGTTTGGCCTGAGCCTGCCCCTCAACTTCTTTTCGCCATACAAGGCGGCCAGCATCCGCATGTTCTGGCGCTGCTGGCATGTGACGCTGTCGCGCTTCCTCAGGAACCTATTGTTCATCCCGATGGGTGGCAGCCGGCGCGGTCTTCCGCGCACCATCGCGGCGCTGCTGGGCACCATGGCCATCGGCGGGTTGTGGCATGGCGCGGGCTGGAATTTCGTCATCTGGGGCTTGTTGCACGGCGCCTTCCTGTCGGTCAATCACGCCTGGATCGAGCTTGCCCTGCCACGAGCCAGTCGATTGGCCGCGCAGGTGCGCGCGTCACCGGTCCTCAGGCGGATGGCACATGCGGCGGGCGTACTGCTGACATTCAGCGCCGTGTCCTTTGCATGGGTCTTCTTCCGCGCCCCGGATATTGATACGGCATCGCGTCTCGCCGGCGCCATGCTCGGTCTGTCGGGACAGGCGGGCGGGCAGGAGCTGGGCGGCGACATGCTGCCGATGCTGCTGCCGTATTTCCTGATTGTGTGGTGCCTGCCGAACGCAATGCAATTGTTCCGCGGATCGGGTGCGATTCTGCACGTCGAGGATTACCCGATTACGCGGAAACCAACGGCGCTTGAGCGGCGCTTTTCGTTTCGCCTGTCGCCGACCTGGGCAGCCGGGTCCGCATTCGTATTCCTGGCGGCATGGTTTGCGATGTCGAACCTCAGCCCATTCATTTACTACCAGTTCTGAGCGGAGGCGCATTGGATCCTGGCAGGACAATCGGGCGCTCGCATGACGCGGAGGGACGGCGGTTCCTGAGGCTGTTCGCGCTGGTCGTCATATCGGTCGCATTGCTTGTCGCCCTGGTCAATCGGATCGCCTACCGCCAGATGCTGAAGCCGGGCAACCAGACCATCGTCCAGCTGATCGATGGCTGGGCGCGTGTGTACAAGCCGATCCTCGTCGATTACTTTGACCCGCAGGCGATCGTCTTCGGCGCATCGTGGGCGCGCGATGCCTTCGATCCGGTGACGGTCGGGGAATTGACCGGCATGCGCTGGTTCAACCACGCGGTTTCCGGTGCGACGCCGTATGAAACCCGGCGATTCGTGGAATCGACCCTCGATGACCCTGATCTCCAGGCCGTGCTGCTCAATCTGGACACGATTCTGCGTTCGAGCATCGATGTGCGGATGAAATATGGTTTTGACGAGGCGCTACTGGACAATGATCCCGACGGGCGCCCGACCCGATGGCTCGCGGCGCGTCGCGAATATGCGATTACCCTGTCGGGTGCCGCCATCGGCAACAACTTCGAGGTACTCAAGGCGCTACGCGCGCGTGACGCAGGCACGGATGTGTCCGAGTATCTCGAATCCTACGATCGCTTCGATTTTGCCGGGCATGAAGCCGAACTCGGGCGGATCAGGGCGCTACTGCCGCGACTCGCGGCTGCGGCCACGACAGGCGAGGGACAGCCGCTGTCGCAGCTTCCCATGCCGCCATATGCTGCGGAACTCGATCGGATACTCGACGTCCTTTGTCCTCGCGATATCGACATTCATGCGTACTTCACGCCAGCCATGGTGCTCAATGGCCATCTCGGTCGCGGGCTTGCGGCAACCCTGCACGGTCTCCACATTCTGCGGCGGCATCAGCCGGGTTGCCGTGCCAGGCTGCACTACTACAACTTCAACTATGCGAACGCGGTGACGCTTGACGGCATCGCGGCGACCGGGCGATTCAGTGAGCTGTACCGTTCCGACGGACATCCGCGACCGACCGTCGGCCTGCTGATGGCCGCACGGATGTTCGGGCTGCCGTTCCCCGACGGCACGCCGCCGGAAATCGCCGCGGATTTCGGTGTGGACCTGCTGACAGTCGACGATGCGGAAGCGCGTCTGCGCGACCAGGCACGACAGGTGGAGCAGTTATTCGCTGCCGTCCGGCCGGCTGGCGTACAATGACAACGAGAAAATGGTGCCCAGGAGAGGACTCGAACCTCCACGCCTTGCGGCACTAATACCTGAAACTAGCGCGTCTACCAATTCCGCCACCTGGGC
>JAQBHG010000053.1:0-28335 GCA_032127975.1 Steroidobacteraceae bacterium | reverse complement strand
TCGGATGCGCCGAATGACGGTGACTGCACGCGCGGTATCGACCAGTCGCCGGGCAACGGCTCCGAGTTCATGTCGAGCCAGCGCGAAAGGAATGGCAGCGCCTTGCTGAGCGGATGCCGGATGCGTGTCGTGTTGACGCGGCCCCAGGTGCAACCGGCCAGGTTCCTGCATTTATCGGGCAGGTCCTCGACTACCTGCATCGCGACATCCGCGAGCCAGGCGTTCCAGTCGGCAAATCGCGGATCCAGCAGATTCGCAGGCTGCTCGCGGACCAGGCGAATCGCAACCTGGGTGAACCGCTCCGGTGTGCGCCAGCGGAAATCCGGCCAGTGATTTCGCGGCAGCGCCGTCAGCATTTCAAAGGCGCGATTGGATACTGCGCGCTCGAATTCGCGCAACAGCCGAAAGCCGGCATCATCGATGGCCGCGTGGCCCGACCAGGCTGCGACCAGCGCCCCGGCTTCAGTTGCGCCGGCCTGCGTCAGGGCGTGGAGCATGATGGGCTGCCAATGCGCCAGGTACTCCGCGCGGTCGTCGAGCTGCATCACGAGGAAGTCCGCCGGTGTTGCCTGCTGCAAATTCGCGAGCCGTTCGCGGATCTGGCGCGCGCGCGCTGCGGGCGCATAGCTGCCATCGCCGATCAGGGCGAGCATTTCTCCGCCGACCACGCGCGCATTCGCACTCCAGGCGCGGCCGCCTGGCGGATCCAGTATCCGTGGCGAATCCGATTTCGCGATCAAGCCGTCCCAGCCGGTGCCTTTTTCATTCCAGGCAGCGGGAAGCGCTGGATCGAAGCCGTGTCGCCGTGGCAAGCGACCCGACAGCACCCAGCCGATGCGCCCGCCGCTGTCAGCGACCATGACGTTCTGGCCCGGCATACCGGCGCCGGCGATCACCGCGGCTGCGTCTTCGATATTTCTTGCATCCTCGAGGCCAAGCAGGGCCATGTCGGCTGCATTTGGATCGTGCGCAGTCCACGCCATCGCGAGCTCGCGGCCGTCTGCGCCCTTGGCGACGATCGGTCCCCAGATCGTGCGGCGCACGGGCAGGATTTCGTCCGCGCCGCCGGCGACATGCAGCACTTCATTGTCGGTCTCGATCTGCCGCACGCCATCCGCGGTCAGATAGCTGTCGCCACCCTCCTCTGCCGGCACCACTGTGACGAGATCCTGGAAATCGCCGTAGCTGTTCGTGAATCCCCAGGCCACGTGGCCATTGCTGCCGGCGATGACTCCCGGCACACCGGGTAATGTGACACCGCTGATGTCGATCTGGCCGGATCCCACGACCAGCCGCGCGCGATACCAGATACCTGGCACGCGCAGGGTCAGGTGCATGTCATTGGCGACCATGGCGCGGCCGCTCGCCGTGTGGCTGCCCGCAAGGGCCCAGTTGTTGCTCCCGAACGCATCCTGCGATTCTGTTTCGGTGATCATCGCCGTCTTCGCGCTGAAGAGAGCCGGGTCGAACTTGCGCAGATCGATCTCCGTCGCATCCGGCAGCGGTGGCTGCGGCAGCACGCTGCCGTCGAGCGGCGCATCCCATTCGGGATCACCGTTGATCAACAGTTGATAAAGCGACTCCGGCAGCGTCGCCGCGAGCAGCCCATTCTGTTGTTCGCTGCGATCCTCGAGGCCCTGCAGGTCGATCCACATCGCATAGACCACCAGCAAGGTGTCCTCGGCATGCCAGGGCGACGGCTTCGTTCGCAGCAGCAGGTATTCGAAGGGACGCATCCGGCTGTCGGCAATGGCCGCATTCACGCCTGCGGCATAGGTTTCGAGGACACCGCGTCCAGCAGGATCGAGCGCAGCGAGCGCGAGTGCCGCGCGCTTGCGGAACTGGTGCAGGCGGATGCGCCGGTCGGCATCCAGAAGCGCAGGCCCCAGGAGCTCTGCCAGTTCGCCCGCGGCGCTACGCCTCAGCAGGTCCATCTGGAAAAAGCGGTCCTGGGCGTGGGCATAACCCATCGCGCGCGCCACGTCTTCGCGCGTCGCACCACGGATCACCGGCACGCCCGCCGCATCGCGCTCGATCGCGACCGGGGCGCTGAGGCCTGCGAGATTCATCTCGCCGTCGATGCGCGGCAGGCTCGCCCGCAATGCAAGCCAGGCACCCGCAACGATCAGCAGCAGAAGGCCCGCCACCGTGATCAGGCCAACGCGAAGTACGCGCCACAGGTTCCGCTTCATGCTTTCGCGCCCTGGACCTTGATGATCTTCATCGTGTTGGTGCCGCCGGAGACGCCCGACAATTCGCCCTTGGTGACGATGATCAGGTCGCCCTCGGCCGCGAGGCCATCGTCAATCATCCGCCGGAATATCGCCGGGTACATCTGTTCCGGCGCCGGGTGGGTGACATCAAAGTCGACCGGATAGACGCCCCGGTACATGGTCACGCGGCGCTGGGTTGCGGCGTGGCGCGTGAATGCATAGATCGGGATGTCGGAACGGATGCGCGACATCCAGAGCGCCGTCGAGCCCGACTCGGTCAAGGCGACGATCGCCCGCACGTCCATGTGATTGGCGGTGTACATCACTGCGGCCGCGATTGCTTCGTCGGTGCGGGTGAAGTCTCCGTCGGCACGCTGCATGTCAGGCCGGTTCGACGTCTGCCACTTCTCTGCGCCCACGATGACCTGCGCCATCGCGCGCACGACCTTGTCCGGATGCTTGCCGACCGCCGTCTCGGCAGACAGCATCACGGCATCGGTGTCATCCATGACGGCGTTCGCGACGTCCGAGACCTCCGCGCGCGTCGGCACCGGCGCATGGATCATCGACTCCATCATCTGGGTCGCGGTGATCACCAGGCGATTGCGCGCACGCGCGAGACCGATGATCCGCTTCTGGAGCCCGGTCAGCTCGGCATAACCGACCTCAACACCCAGGTCGCCGCGCGCGACCATCACCGCCGAGCTCGAGTCGATGATCTCTTCGAGGTGCTCCAGCGCATCGCGCCGCTCGATCTTCGCGACGATGCGGCCCTCGCCACCTGCCGCGCGCAACAAGTCCCAGGCCTCGCGCACATCGTCTGCATTCCTGACAAAGGACACTGCCAGGTAGTCCACGCCCAGTTCAGCTGCCATGCGGATGTCTTCGCGGTCCTTGTCCGTCAGCGCGCCGGCGGACAGGCCGCCGCCCAACTTGTTGAGACCCTTCATGTCGGTCAGTTCACCGCCCATGGTGATGCGCGTATGCACCTTGGTGCCTTCGACGCTGGTTACTTCGAGCGCGATCAGGCCGTCATTGAGCAGCAGCGTGTCACCGCGGCGTACGTCCCGTGGCAGCGATTCGTAGGCCACGCCGACAATCTTGTCGGTGCCCGTGTTGGGATCGAATGTAGGGTCCAGCACAAACGAATCGCCGTCAACCAGCGTTGCCTTGCCCGTGGCGAAGCGCTGGATGCGGACCTTCGGTCCGCGCAGGTCGCCCAGGATGCCGACCACACGGCCAACGCGCGTGGCGGCTGCCCGCACACGGCCGATGCGGCGCGCGTGGTCATCAAACGCGCCGTGCGAGAAATTCACGCGAACCAGATCGGTGCCGGCTGCAATCAGGTCGGTGAGCGCACGATCGGTATCCGTCGCCGGCCCGAGTGTCGCAACGATCTTGGTTCGCCTGGTCATGATTGCCTCGTTTGCCGGCGCGCAGAACCGAGCGCGCGCTGTTCCAGCATGGCGACGGCCGGCAGCGTCCTGCCCTCGACGAATTCGAGGAAAGCGCCGCCGCCAGTCGATATATATGAAATGTCCCCGCCGACATCGTACTTCTCGATCGCGGCCAGCGTGTCACCGCCGCCTGCGATCGAAAATGCCTTGCTGCGCGCGATCGCCTGCGCCAGCACACGCGTGCCTTCGCCGAACTGGTCGAACTCGAACACGCCGAGCGGGCCATTCCAGATGACCGTTCCGGCCTTCATGATGATTCCGGCGATCTGCTCGGCCGTGTCCGGGCCGATGTCCAGGATCATGTCGTCGTTCCCGACCGCGGACGCAGACTTGACGTCGGCTTCGGCCGTGGCCGAAAACTCGCTGGCGACGACGACGTCCACGGGTATGGGTATGGCGACGCCGCGCTTGCCCGCCTGGGCCAGCAGCCGGCGCGCCACATCGAGCATTTCCGGCTCGTGCAGGGACTTGCCGACCGGCATGCCGGTGGCCGCGAGAAAGGTGTTGGCGATACCGCCACCGACCACGAGCTGGTCCACTTTCTCGATCAGTTTCTCGAGCACGGCAAGCTTGGTCGAGACTTTCGAGCCGCCGACCACAGCCACCAGCGGCCGTGCGGGATTGTCGAGCGCGGTCGCAAGCGCCTCGAGCTCGCCGATCAGCAGCGGACCGGCGCAGGCCACGGTGGCGAAGCGGGCGACACCATGGGTGCTGGCCTCGGCACGATGCGCCGTTCCGAACGCGTCCATGACGAAGACGTCGCAAAGCGCGGCCATGCGGCGCGCGAGGCCTTCATCATCGCCCTTCTCGCCCTGGTTGAATCGCACATTCTCGAGCAGCACGACCTCGCCGGGGGCTGCCTCGACGCCCTCGAGCCAGTCATCAGCAAGGCGCACGTTCCGTCCGAGCAGTTCCGACAATCGTGTCGCGACCGGCGCGAGACTCAAGGACGGATCCCGCAGGCCCTCCTTCGGCCGGCCGAGATGCGACATCACGAGCACGCGCGCACCGCGTTCGATGGCAAGCCGCAATGTCGGCAGCGCGGCACGAATCCGCGCATCGCTCGTCACCTGCCCGTCTGCCACCGGTACATTGAGATCCTCGCGGATCAGGACGCGCTTGCCGGCCAGGTCCAGCTCCGACATGCGCAGCAGTTTCACGCGCGCGCCCAGGCCAGTGTCGTGTCCAGCATCCGGTTGGAGAAGCCCCAGTCATTGTCGTACCAGGCGCAGACCTTGACCAGTGTGCCGCCCACCACCTTGGTCAATGGGGCATCCACGGTTCCCGATGCCGGGTTGTGATTGAAATCCACCGACACCAGCGGCTCCTCCGTGTATTCGAGGATTCCCTTGAGTGGGCCATTCGCCGCGGCGCGCAGGATGCCGTTGACTTCCTCCGCGGTGGTCGCGCGTTTCGCGGTGAATGTCAGGTCCACCAGCGACACGTTGATGGTCGGCACCCGGACCGCGAAGCCGTCGAGCTTACCCTTCAGCTCCGGAAGCACCAGGCCGACCGCCGCGGCCGCGCCGGTCTTGGTCGGGATCATCGACATCGTCGCCGAGCGGGCGCGCCGCAAGTCGCTGTGATAGACGTCGGTCAGCACCTGGTCATTCGTGTAGGCATGAATCGTCGTCATGATCCCCGCCACCAGGCCGATGGAGTCGTGCAACGGCTTCACCAGCGGTGCCAGGCAATTGGTCGTGCAGGACGCGTTTGAGATCACGGTCATGTCACTGCGCAGGACGCCGTGATTGACGCCGTAAACGATGGTCGCGTCGACGCCGGCAGCGGGTGCCGAGATCACGACCTTCTTCGCGCCACCCTCAAGGTGCTTCGATGCCTTCTCCTTGCTGGCAAAGAGGCCGGTGCTTTCGAGCACGATTTCCACACCGAGCTGGCCCCAGGGAAGCTTGGCGGGATCGCGCTCCGCCAGCACGCGGATTCGGTCACCATTGACGAGCATGTAATCGCCTTCGACGGCGACCGTGCCCGGAAACGGCCCGTGTGCCGTGTCATGGCGTGTCAGGTGCGCGTTGGTCTTCGCATCACCGAGGTCGTTGATCGCCACGATCTGGATTTCGCCACTGCGCTTCGCCTCGTACAGCGCGCGCAGTACATTCCGGCCGATGCGGCCATAGCCATTGATGCCAACCTTGATCGCCATGGTCATTTGTCTCCCGTATTCAACATCGAATCCACTGTATTGACGACGGCTTCGGCCGTGAAGCCGAAATGCCGAAACAGATCCTTGCCCTGGCCCGAGGCACCAAAGCCCGTCATGCCGATGACGCGGCCGCGCGCGCCGACGTAGCGCCACCAGCCGTCGGTTGCGCCCGCCTCAATTGCGACCCGGCACCCAATTGCGGGCGACAGTACCGCTGCGCGCCAGGCGGCATCCTGCGCATCGAACACGCTGGTGCAGGGCATCGAGACGACCCTTGCACCGATGCCCCGGCGCGCGAGCTGGCTCGCCGCCTCGACCGCAATGCCCACCTCGGAGCCGCTCGCGATCAATATGCATTGCGGCGTGCCGGTGCAATCGGCTAGCACATAGCCGCCGCGCCGGATCGCTTCGAGCTGCGCCGCATCACGTGTTTGCGGCGGCAAGGCCTGGCGCGTGAGGGCAAGCGCGGTCGGCGCCGTGCGGCGGCGGATTGCCGCGGCCCAGGCGACCCAGGTCTCGGCCGTATCGCAGGGCCGCCAGACTTCCATGCGCGGGATCATCCGCAGCGATGCGAGTTGCTCGATTGGCTGGTGGGTCGGGCCATCCTCGCCGAGGCCGATCGAATCGTGGGTCAGCACGAATACGCTGCCGGTGCCGATGATCGCCGCCATCCTGAGTGAATTGCGCGCATAATCCGAGAACACCAGGAATGTGCCGCCGAACGGAATGAAGCCCCCATGCAGCGCGATGCCATTCATGATCGCGCCCATGCCGAACTCACGGACCCCGTAGTGAAGGTATCGGCCCAGTGGACTTGAGCTCGTATAGACCGCCGTTCCCTTGATTCTCGTGTTGTTCGAACCGGTCAGGTCGGCCGAGCCGCCGAGCAGCTCAGGGAGAAACCCGCCGAGCGCGTTCAGGACCGCCTGCGAACTCTGCCGTGTCGCCAACGCCTGGCCGGCCGCCTGTGCCTCCGTCGCGCCCTCCGCGACCCGGGCCTCGAAATCAGCGGGCAGCCGGGCGCTGCTGCGGCGCTCGAATTCCGCGGCGAGCTCCGGATATCCCGCCTTGTAGGCCTTCCAGCGCTTTTTCCAGCGATTCTCTGCGCGCCGCCCCGCCGCTCTCGCGTCCCAGCCCGCCCGAATCTCGTCGGGAATCACGAATGCCTCGTGCGGCCAGCCCAGAGCCTTGCGTGCCAGCGCAACCTCTTCCGCGCCGAGTGCCGCGCCGTGGCATTCCTCCTTGCCCTGCTTGTTGGGAGCGCCATAACCGATCACCGTCTTGCAGCAGATCAGCGTCGGCTTCGACTTCTCGCGCTTGGCGCGGCGGATGGCGCGCGCGACCGCCGCGGCGTCATGGCCGTCGACATTGCGGATCACCTGCCAACCATAGGCCTCGAAGCGCTTCGGAGTATCGTCGGTGAACCAGCCGGCCACCTCGCCGTCAATCGAGATGCCATTGTCATCGTAGAAGGAAATCAGCTTGCCCAGGCCCCAGGTGCCCGCCAGCGAACAGGCCTCGTGTGAAATGCCCTCCATCAGGCAGCCGTCGCCGAGGAACACCCAGGTGTGGTGATCGACGATGTCGTGACCGGGCCGGTTGAACTCGGCGGCCAGCAGTTTCTCGGCCAGCGCCATGCCGACCGCATTCGCGAGACCCTGGCCCAGCGGGCCGGTGGTGGTCTCGATGCCAATTTCGATCTCGTGTTCCGGGTGGCCCGCCGTGCGCGATCCGACCTGCCGGAAGTTGCGCAGTTCATCCAGCGACAACGGGTAGCCGGTGAGGTGCAGCACCGAATAAAGCAGCATCGAGCCGTGCCCGTTTGACAGAACAAAGCGGTCGCGGTCGGCCCAGCGCGCATTGCCCGGGCTGTGCTTCAGGAAGTCGTTCCACAGCACTTCCGCGATGTCCGCCATGCCCATCGGCATGCCCGGATGACCGGAATTGGCGCGTTGCACCGCGTCCATGCTGAGGGCTCTTATGGCGTTGGCTAGCTCGCGGCGGCTGGGCATCAGGCACCCCTGGTTGGAAAGCCGTTCATTGTCTCCGATGCGGTATAATTTTTCGATGCCCGGGCGCTATCTATTCACCTCAGAGTCGGTCTCCGAAGGCCACCCGGACAAGGTCGCCGACCAGATTTCGGACGCGGTACTCGACGCACTGCTGGCGCGCGATCCACGCGCCCGCGTGGCCTGCGAAACCCTGGTCAAGACCGGTGTCGCGGTGGTTGCCGGCGAGATTTCGACCCGCGCCTGGATCGATCTCGAGGAGCTGGTGCGCGGCGTCATCTGCGACATCGGCTACACCTCGTCCACGGTCGGTTTCGACGGCAATACCTGCAGTGTCATCAACGTCATCGGCAAGCAATCCTCCGACATCGCGCAGGGCGTCGACCGCAGCAATCCGGAGGATCAGGGCGCGGGCGACCAGGGCCTGATGTTCGGCTACGCCAGCGACGAGACAACCGCGCTGATGCCGGCTCCGATTCATTACGCGCACAAGCTGGTCCAGCGCCAGGCCAAGGTCCGAAAGGGCCGCAATTCAAAGCTTCCGTGGCTCCGCCCCGATGCGAAGAGCCAATTGACCTTTGCGTATGAGAACCACAAGCCCGTCGGCATCGAGGCCGTGGTGCTTTCGACCCAGCATGCGCCCGAAATCCGCCAGAAGGACCTGCGTGAAGCAGTCATGGAGGAAATCATCAGGCCGGTGCTGCCGAAGCAGTGGCTCAGCAAGCGCACGAAGTATCACATCAATCCGACGGGACGATTCGTGATCGGCGGTCCGGTCGGCGATTGCGGCCTGACGGGGCGCAAGATCATCGTCGACACCTACGGCGGCATGGCGCGCCATGGCGGCGGCGCGTTTTCCGGCAAGGATCCCTCCAAGGTCGACCGATCCGCGGCCTATGCTGCGCGCTATGTAGCCAAGAACCTGGTCGCGGCGGGGCTCGCCAGCCGCTGCGAAATCCAGGTTTCCTACGCGATCGGCGTGGCGCGTCCTACCTCGATATCGGTGCAGACATTCGGCACCGGCCGGATCAGCGACGAGCGTCTCGAAAAGCTGGTCCGCGCACACTTTGACCTGCGCCCCTGGGGCATCATGAAGATGCTCGACCTGATCCATCCGATGTACCGGGCTACCGCCGCCTATGGCCACTTCGGGCGCGAACCGGTGGAGATGAACTACGATTGGCAGGAGGAGTCGAATGGTGCCAAGATTCAGCGCCGGTCGACTTTCACCGCGTTCAGCTGGGAACGAACCGATCGCGCGGAGGCTTTGAGAAAGGCCGCAGGACTCTGACCGGCCCCGCCCCGCGGGGCGCGTCCTCGAGGAGCGTTGCAACAGGCATTTGCCTGCCAGGCTCGGGGATTGCGATCGACAACGGCGCTCTCGCTCGCACAGGAGAGGAATGATCATGAATGCCGTGATGAACCCGAAGTTCAAGGATTACCAGGTCGGCGATATCGCGCAGGCCGAATGGGGCCGGCGCGAAATCGCGATTGCCGAGACCGAGATGCCGGGCCTGATGGCGGTGCGCGAAGAATTTGGGCGTGCTCGGCCACTGGCCGGTGCCCGCATCGCGGGCTCGCTTCACATGACCATCCAGACGGCGGTCCTGATCGAGACGCTGAAGGAGCTGGGCGCCGATCTGCGCTGGGCGTCCTGCAATATCTTCTCGACCCAGGATCATGCCGCGGCTGCCATCGCGGCAGCCGGCATTCCGGTATTCGCCCACAAGGGCGAAACGCTCGACGAATACTGGGATTTTGCGCACCGGATCTTCGAATGGCCGGGCGGTCAACACGCCAACATGATCCTCGACGACGGCGGTGACGCAACGCTCTTGCTGATGCTGGGCGCCCTCGCCGAGCATGACGCTTCGGTCATCGCCAAGCCGGCGGGTGAAGAGGAACAGTTCTTGTACGCGTCGATCCGCCGCCGGCTCGAATCACAACCGGGCTGGTACTCCGCGCGCCTCGCGGAAATCCGCGGCGTCACCGAAGAAACGACCACGGGCGTCAAGCGGCTCTACAAGATGGCAGGCGAAGGCCGGTTGCCGTTCCCCGCGATTAACGTCAACGATTCGGTCACCAAGTCCAAGTTCGACAACCTGTACGGCTGCCGCGAATCGCTGGTCGACGGTATCAAGCGCGCGACCGACGTCATGATCGCGGGCAAGATCGCCCTCGTCGCCGGTTATGGCGACGTCGGCAAGGGCTGCGCGCAGTCGCTGCGTGGTCTCGGCGCGACGGTCTGGGTGACGGAAATCGACCCGATCTGCGCGCTGCAGGCGGCCATGGAGGGATATCGGGTCGTGACGATGGAAGATTCCTGCGCGATGGCAGACATCTTCGTGACCGCGACCGGCAATGTGAATGTGATAACGCATGAGCACATGCGGCGCATGAAGCACCAGGCGATCGTCTGCAACATCGGCCACTTCGACAGCGAAATCGACATCGCGTCGCTCAGGCAGTACCGCTGGGAGAATATCAAGCCGCAGGTCGACCACATCATCTTCCCGGACGGCAAGCGCATCATCGTGCTGGCCGAGGGGCGGCTGGTAAATCTCGGCTGCGGCACCGGTCACCCCTCGTTCGTGATGTCGAATTCATTCACCAACCAGGTGCTCGCACAGATCGAGCTGTTCGCCCATGGCGATCGCTACGAAAACCGGGTCTATGTGCTGCCGAAGGAACTCGACGAGAAGGTCGCCCGGTTGCACCTGGGGCGGATCGGGGCGAAGCTGACCGTCATGACGCCGGAACAGGAACGGTACCTCGGCCTGCCAGGCGGCGGGCCGTTCAAGCCCGACCACTACCGCTACTGAACCACACCCGGTGCTACTGCTGCAGTTCACGGACACGCACCTGCTCGGAACCCCGGGAGTCGAGGTCCGTGGCGTTGCAACCGACGCAACGCTGGTGCGTTGCCTCGCCCATGCCAGGCGGCGGCACCCGGCACCGCGCGCACTGCTGTTGACCGGCGACCTGGTGCAGGACGATCGCGGCGGCTACGCACGCGTGCGTGAGCATTTCGCCGGTGCCGGCGTGCCGGTGCACTGCCTGCCCGGAAATCACGACTCCCCGGCCGAACTGCGCGCCGATCTCGCGGGCCCGCCATTCGTTCACGATCTCGCGAGTCGCTACGACGGCTGGCTGATCATCATGCTCGACAGCACGGTTACCGGCGAAAATCACGGCCACCTCGCCCCGGCCGAGATTGCGAGGCTCGATCATGCGCTGGCGCAGAACGATGACGCTTACGCCCTGGTCTGCCTGCATCATCATCCGGTGCCGCATGGCAGCCCCTGGCTCGATGCCCTGAAGCTCGACAACGCCGCGGAAATGTTCGAGGTCCTGGCGCACCATCCGCGCGTGCGCGGACTGCTGTGGGGCCACGTACACCAGGAGCTGGATGGGGTGCGCGGGGAAATGCGCCTGATGGGTACGCCATCGACCTGCATGCAGTTCGAGCCGGACGCCGAGGAATTCAACGTGGATTCGCGGCCACCCGCCTACCGCTGGCTCGATCTCGGCAGCGACGGCAGCCTCGAGACCGGCATCGAGTGGGTGGCCCAGGATGATTGACGCCAGGTGCAGCGGTCTGCGATTGCTCGTCGCGCTCGCCGTCGTGCTGTTCCCGTTCGGCCTGGCAACCGCCGAACCCGCGGTCTGGGCCGTCTCCGGCGAGCACAATACCGTCTACCTGTTTGGATCGGTCCACCTGCTGCCGGAAGGCAGCTTCGCGATTGCCGGTGAACTGGGGCGCGCCTACCGCGATTCCGATCGTGTCTGCCTCGAGGTGGACATCGGCGCGCTGACCCCTGCCACGACGCTCTCGGTCACGCTCGCGCGCGCCGTCGACCCGGAAGGCCGCGGGCTCTACGAACTGCTCGGCCCTTCGGCAGCGCGCGTTCGCGATGCCGCCGATACTGCAGGCATTGATCTTTCGCAATTCGCGCCATTCGAGCCGTGGTTTGCGGGCATCAGCGTCTCGGTGCTGGCGCTGCAACAGCGCGGTTACGTCGCGGATCACGGTGTCGAGCAGATCATCCACGAGGCCGCCGAGCGCGACGGCAAGCCGGGCTGCGGGCTCGAAACGCTCGACGAACAGCTGGCAATGCTCGACAGCCTGACGGCCGATGAGCAAGAGGAGCTGCTGCTGCAATCGCTGGAGGAAGCGCAGGACATCGAGACCGAAACGAAACACCTGTTTGAAGCCTGGCGGGACGGCGACGATGAGCCACTTGCTCGGCAGCTCAGGGATGACTTCGCGGATTACCCGGAGCTGGCCGAGCGGCTGATCTTCGCGCGCAATGCGCGCTGGGCAGATCAGGTCGCTGCGCTCCTCAAGCAGCCCGACGACGTGCTGGTCGTGGTCGGCGCATTGCACCTGGTCGGCGATCGTGGCCTGCCCGCCTTGCTCGAGCGGCGTGGACTCCGGGTCGACAGGCGCTGAAAAGGGATTCACCGGTGGCACTATTCGAGGAAGCCAGTCGCTACATTTCCGGCGGCGTGAATTCACCGGTGCGCGCGTTCCGCGGGGTCGGCGGCGAACCCGTGTTCATCAGGCGCGCAAATGGCGCCTGGCTCGAATCCGAGGATGGCAGGCGCTTCATCGATTACGTCGGATCCTGGGGCCCGATGATCCTCGGTCATGCGCACCCGGATGTCATCGCGGCCGTCACGCGCCGCGCAGTCGACGGCCTGTCATTCGGCGCGCCGACCGTGATCGAAACCGAGCTCGCACGCACTCTGACGGAATTGATGCCGTCAATCGAACTCGTGCGCATGGTCAATTCCGGCACTGAGGCGACCATGAGCGCGATCCGGCTCGCGCGCGGCTACACGGGCCGCGACCGAATCGTCAAATTCGAAGGTTGCTATCACGGGCACTCCGATTCGCTGCTGGTCAAGGCCGGTTCCGGCGCGCTGACACTGGGCGTGCCAACCTCGCCGGGCGTGCCGGCCGCCCTCGCATCCCACACGGTGACGCTCGACTTCAACGACATCGCGCAACTCGGCGAGTGTTTCAAGGCGATCGGCGGCGAGATTGCCTGCGTCATCGTCGAGCCTATCGCCGGCAACATGAACTGCGTGCTGCCGGTACCAGGATTCCTGGAGGAGCTGCGCGAACTGTGCACGAGGCATGGCGCCCTGCTGATCTTCGACGAAGTGATGACCGGTTTCCGGGTTGCGCTCGGCGGCGCGCAATCGCTATGCGGCGTGCGCCCCGACTTGACGACACTCGGCAAGATCATCGGCGGCGGCCTGCCGGTCGGCGCGTTCGGCGGCCGGCGCGAGATCATGGAACGCCTGGCGCCGCTCGGTCCCATCTATCAGGCCGGCACGCTGTCCGGCAATCCGGTCGCGATGGCCGCGGGGCTTGCGACTCTCGAAGCCATCTCCAGGCCCGGCTTCCACGCAGCGCTCGCAGCCTCTACCGCGCAGCTGGTCGACGGCATCGCCGTCGCTGCGCAGGAATCCGGCGTCGCACTCGCAACGAACCACGTCTGCGGCATGTTCGGGATTTTCTTCACGTCCGAACCGCGAGTGCAGTCCTACCGGCAGGTCATGGCCTGCGATGTCGCGCGTTTCCGGAAATTCTTCCATCGGATGCTCGAGGCGGGTGTCTATCTCGCGCCTTCGGCCTATGAGGCCGGGTTCATTTCCGCGGCCCATGGAGATGCGGAGATCACGGCAACCCTTGCCGCGGCGCGCCGCACGTTCGCAGCAATCGCGGCCGAAGACTGATGCGTGCAGTGGCCTGGTTCCTGGCAGCCATCGCAGGCACGCTGGTGATCGCGGCGCTTGCTGCCTGGCCCGTCTACCAGCTCGCTCACTCATTGCAGCCTGACTGGGAGTTTCACAAGGTGACCGGCCGCCTCTGGCAGCTCCTGATGCTGGCCGGTATCGCGGTGGCGGTATGGCGTCTCGGCCTTCGCGGGCGCGCGGATTGGGGCTATAACCTGCCGCGAGCGAGATTCCTGCGCCAGGCAGGCACCGGGCTCGCGTTCGGCGTCGTGACCATGTTGCCGATGGCGCTCGCGATCGTCGCACTCGGCATCCGCAAGCCGCTGCCGGATTTTGGCCCGGCGATGCTGGTCTCCGGCATCGTCGCCGGCGCACTGACCGGCCTGGTCGTCGCCTTCGTCGAGGAGACATTCTTCCGCGGCCTCATGTTTCGGGCCGTGCTCCGCGATTCCGGACCGGCGACCGCGATCCTGGCCAGCGCACTGCTGTATGCGGCGATCCACTTCTTCGCCCGCGCGAAGATCCCGCATGCAGACGTCGATTGGGGCAGCGGCATTACGTTGCTGAGTTCTTCACTGTCGCGCTTCGCCGATCCGGCGGGGATCGCCGATGCATTTATCACGCTCGCGTTGGTCGGGCTGTTGCTTGGCCTGGTGCGGTACTGGACCGGAAGCATTGCCGCGGGCCTGGGGCTGCACATGGGCTGGGTCTGCTTGATCAAGGCAACATCGACCGTCACGCGCCACGATGAAGCGGCGGGCTGGTCATTCCTGGTCAGCGATTTCGACGGGTTCACCGGCTGGCTGGTCGCAGGCTGGAGTTTCGCGATCCTGCTGGCGACAGTTCTGGCACGAGGCCGACTCGCGGGCTGGCGAAACAGCGCGCCTGGCGGGCCCTGAAGCGCTCAACTCTCCGTGCGGCTGACCGCGGGCTCAATGGCCGACAGCCGCTCAAGCGGATCGGTCAGTTCCAGCAGGGCCTGCTTCTCGGCGAGAGGCAGCGGCAACATTTCCGCAAGACGATTGCCGATCCAGGCGGCATCGTCACGAATCTCGACATGGCGATAAGCATCGCCGGCCTCCGGCAGCACCCGTCGCACGACTTCGCTGAGCCAGGCCTGCCCGGCAGGCACCGGCAGCAGCGGATCCGCAGCAATCGCAGTGACGCGCCCGCGATTCATGCCGTCGGTCTCGCGCCACGCATCCAGCACCCGCACCCGCTCGCCACCGATGCAGCTGATGCCGAGCAGGCCGCCGTCGAGACTGTCGAAATCGACGATACGGGCCTCGGTGCCAATTGCGGCAAAGCTGGCGATGGCCGCCGTTTCCTCCCCTTCGGTGATCAGCACGACGACGAATCCCGATTGCTCGCGCAGGCAGCGGCTGACCATGTCGAGATAGCGCGGTTCGAAGATCCTGAGGGGCAGCGGTCCGCCCGGGAACAACACGGCATTCAGCGGAAACAGCGGAAGCTCGCGGATCACTTCGTTCATGCCGTGGTCCGCAGCACCTGCAGCAGCTTGTCATGCAGCCCGCCAAAGCCGCCATTGCTCATGACCAGCACTTCGTCGCCGGCCTTGAGTTCCACGGCAAGCGCCGCGACCAGCAGTGCAAGGTCACTGGCGACGACGGCCTTGCCGTCGAGCTTTCCGGCAACCGCTTCGAGATTCCAGTCGAGGCCGGCCGGCTGATACATCCAGACGCGGTCGGCTCCGGAGAGTGCTGCAACCAGGCCCTTGCGATGATGGCCGAGACGCATGGTGTTGGAGCGCGGCTCGAGCACCGCGATGATGCGCCGGCCGCCGGCGTGCCGCCGCATCGCGTCAATGGTTGCGGCGACCGCGGTCGGATGGTGCGCGAAATCATCGTAAACCCGGATGCCGCGCGCTTCGCCGCGCAACTCCAGGCGTCTCCGCACACCCTGGAAATCGGCGAGCGCGGCAGCCGCCTGCGCCGGCTGCACGCCGAGGCCTTCCGCGGCGGCGATGGCCGCGAGGCCATTCTCGACATTGTGAAGGCCGATCATCGGCCAGCGCACGATGCCCGCGGTCGCACCACGATGCAGCAATTCGAAAGCCGACCCATCCGCTTCGAGCAACCGGATGCGCCAGTCCGCGCCTGCCACGGCGTCGCGCGCGAATCCGCAGAGGGGCGTCCAGATGCCCATCGCGAGCACCTCGGCGAGCGCGTGATCGGCCGCATTCCAGGTGACGCGTCCGGAACCCGGCACGGTACGCATCAGGTGATGAAACTGGCGCTGGATGGCAGCCAGGTCCGGGTAGATGTCGGCGTGGTCGAATTCCAGGTTTGTCAGGACCAGGTGACGCGGCCGGTAGTGAACAAACTTTGCGCGCTTGTCGAAAAATGCCGTGTCGTATTCATCCGCCTCGATGACGAAGGCCGCGCCCTTGCCGGCGCGCGCGGAAAGACCGAAGTTGGCCGGTATTCCGCCGATCAGGAACCCCGGGTCGCGCCCTGCCCGCTCCAGGATCCACGCCAGCATGCTGGCCGTGGTGGTCTTGCCGTGGGTTCCCGCAACCGCCGCCACCTCGCGCCCGTGCAGCACCTTTTCGGCGAGCCACTGCGGCCCCGACGCGAATGCGAGCCCGCTGTCCAACAGGCGCTCGATCAGCGCATTGCCGCGACTCATCACGTTGCCGACCAGCACGATGTCAGGCTTCAGGTCGAGCTGCGCCGGGTCGTAGCCGTTGATCAGGTCGATGCCGAGCGCAGCAAGCTGGCTGCTCATCGGCGGATACACATTGGCATCGGAGCCCGTGACGCGATGACCATCCGCGCGCGCGAGTGCCGCGATGCCGCCCATGAAAGTGCCGCAGATGCCGACAATGTGGATGTGCATCAGGCCGCCATCGGGAAGAGTTTGCCGAGCACGGCATTAGCGGCGATTACCGTGGTAATGGCAATCGCAATGCTGGTGACGAATCCGATCTCGATCGCGCTTCGCAGGATGTGGCCGATGATCAGCGTGTACCAGACGATCACTGCGATCGAGCCCGCCCAGGCAACCAGTTTGACCGGGTAATAGACCGCGGCAGGTTGCTGCAGGGCGATCAGCAGCATCAAGACAGGTGTCAGCAGAACGGAAGTGCCGAGCACCGCATTCATGGTCTGGCTGTAGCGATGAAGTCGTCGAGTCACGGCCAGCACGAACCAGAAAATCGCGAATGTCAGTCCAAGATCGGCCGCCGTGCGCGCGAGCAGCCGGTCACTGTCGTACAGCAGCCAGGACTGCAAGGCGCTGCCGGCCGCGTAGGCAACGGACATGAGGACGAGCAGCGCGATCGAGGCCGGCAGGACACTCGGATCGCGCCGCAACCGGGCGATCTCGAACAAGGAAACCAGCACTTGGGTCATTCTGCCTTGGGCCGCGACGGCGGGTTCCGCATAATGAGGATGATGGTGATTGTATCCAAGCCGGAGACCGGCATGACTGCGGATGCCCTGATCGGGGATGAGGCGGCCTTGCAGAGCCTCGTTGCAAGCTGGCCGCCCGGCGCCGGGCTCGCGCTCGACACGGAATTCATGCGCGAACGAACTTATTACCCGAAGCTGTGCCTGGTGCAGGTGGCAGCCGCGGATCGGCTGGCTTTGATCGATCCGCTCGCAATCGCGGATCCAGCTGCGTTGCATGCGCCGCTTTCCGATCCGGCGCGGCCGAAGCTGCTGCACGCGGCGCGCCAGGACATCGAGGCGCTACTGCCCCTGACCGGCGTGCCGCTTGCGCCCGTCTTCGACACGCAGCTCGCGGCGGCATTGCTCGGGTTCGCGTCGCAAATCGGTTATGCGGACCTCGTGCAGCAGTTGCTGGGTGTCGAACTCGCCAAGGGTCATGCGCGCACTGACTGGGCGCGACGCCCGTTGTCCCCCGAGCAGCTGGCTTACGCGGCCGATGATGTTCGTTACCTGCCGGAGCTGGCGGCATTGCTCGATGAGCGCCTCGCAGCCACCGGCCGCCGCGGCTGGATGGAAGAAGAGTCCGCGGCCCTCACCGACATTTCGCTCTATCGTGTCGAGCCCGCCGCAGCGTGGCGGCGGCTGAAGGGCCTCGAACGGCTGCAGCCGGCGGCACAGCAGGCGATGCGCGCGCTGGCGCGCTGGCGCGAGCAACGTGCGATGGATCGTGACCTGCCGCGCGGCTGGGTGTTGCCAGATGTGGCGCTCCTTGAAATTGCGCAGGCGCGTCCGCGCACGCGCGAGGAATTCTCGAAGCTCGCAAGCGTGCCGCGCGCCACGGCGGACCGTGCCGGAGGTGAAATTCTCAAGCTGCTTTCCGAGCAGTCCGCCGTCCCGGATGAGCAGATCGCCGACGACGGGTCTCGTGCAGGACCCGAGCAGCTGCGGCAGCTGAAGGTCCTTCAGAAACGGCTGCAGGCGATCGCCGGCGAACTCGCGATCCAGCCCGAGGTGCTGGCGACGCGCCGCGACCTCATGGCGCTGTTGCGCGGCGAACGCGAACTGCCAATCCTCAGCGGCTGGCGCAGGGCCACGATCGGCGAGCCGTTGCTCGCTGTGCTGTAGGCGCTCAGCCGGACAAAAGCGCAGCCTCGAGCCGCGCGACGGATCAGTGCGCAGGCGTGAGGCTCGCGAGGACAGCCTCCAGCCTGCTGTTCACTTCATCGAGCGTGCCATCGGCGTCGATCCGGCGCAGCAGGCCCTTGCGCTCGTAGTAGTCGATCAGCGGCTGGGTGCGCTCGCAATAGACCGAGAGCCGCTCGCGCACGGTTTCCTCATTGTCGTCGGGACGCTGGAAAAGATCGTGCAGCCTGCCATCCGTGCAGCGTTCGCCGGGTTTCGGCGGATTCGTCTCGATATGGAATACGCGCCCGCAGCGGCGGCAGCTGCGCCGGCCCGCGAGTCGCTTCTGCAATACCTCGGGATCAATTTCCATCAGCACCACCGCGTCGATCGGCGTGCCGAGGTCGGCCAGCAATACACCGAGGCCATCGGCCTGCACGATGGTGCGGGGAAATCCGTCGAGGATAAATCCGCGCGCGGCGTCGGGCCTTGCCAGGCGCTCGCGGATGATGCCGAGCATTATGTTATCGGCAACCAGTTGTCCGGCATCCATGACGATCTTTGCGGCGCGACCGAGATCCGTGCCCGCGGCGACGGCCTCGCGCAGCAGGTCCCCGGTGGAAACCTGGGGCACGCCGTGGCGCGCCTGCATCCTCTGCGCCTGAGTGCCCTTGCCCGAACCGGGCGCGCCCAGCAAAACCAGCCTCATCCGAACGCACTCCGCGGGCCCGGGGCCCCTCAAAGGGCGCCCATCGTGCCCGCGGCTTCCGGTCGCGTCAAACAGTGAAGGATCGGCTATGCTTCGCCCCCCACGGGGCGGTACCGCCGCCCGCAATTCGGACCCGGAACATGGCCAGACGCAAGAGCGACAAGCCCGCGCGGCGCAATGCGCTGTACGCACAGTCCGGCGGCGTGACAGCCGTCATCAATGCAAGCGCCCTCGGCGTGATCGAAGCCTGCCGCCGGCATCGCGACCGCATCGCGAACCTGTACGCCGGCCGCGACGGCATCGTGGGCGCGCTGACCGAGGATCTGATTGACATCGGTCGCGAGGACGCGGCGACCATCCGCGCACTGCGCCATACGCCGTCCGGCGCATTCGGCTCGGCGCGCTACAAGCTGAAGGACCTGGAACGCGACCTGCCAAAATACAAGCGCCTGATCGATGTCTTCCGCGCGCACGACATCGGCTATTTCTTCTACAACGGCGGCAACGACTCGATGGACACGGCGCTGAAGCTCAGCGAGCTGGGCGCGCAGCTCGGTCATCCGGTTGCCTGCATCGGCATCCCGAAAACCGTGGACAACGACCTGCCGGTCACCGATTGCTGCCCCGGATTCGGATCCGTCGCCAAGTACGTCGCGGTATCGACGCTCGAGGCGTCGCTGGACGTCGCGTCTATGGCGCGCACCTCGACCAAGGTCTTCATCCTTGAGGTCATGGGCCGCCACGCCGGCTGGATCGCGGCGGCAGGCGGACTCGCGGCCCGCCAGGCCGGCGACGCACCCCACATCATCCTGTTCCCGGAAATCGCATTCGATCGCGGGCGCTTCCTCGCGCGCGTGCGCGAAACCGTGGAGCAGAAGGGATTCTGCGTCATCGTCGCATCCGAGGGCGCGCGTGATGCGGAGGACAAGTTCCTGTCGGACATGGGTACGCGTGACGCCTTTGGCCACGTGCAGCTGGGCGGTGTCGCGCCGACGCTCGCGGCGATGATCAAGGAGGCGCACGGCTACAAGTATCACTGGGCGCTCGCCGATTACCTGCAGCGCTCCGCGCGCCACATCGCTTCGCGCGTTGACGTCGAGCAGGCCTACGCCGTTGGTCGCGCGGCGGTCGAGCTGGCGATAGCGGGAAAGAACGCCGTGATGCCGGTGATCGTGCGCAAGTCCTCGAAGCCGTACCGCTGGAGCATCGGTTCGGTGCCGATCGCCGCGGTCGCCAATCGCGAGAAGATGGTGCCCAGGCATTACATCACCGCGGACGGATTCGGCATCACGGCCGCATGCCGCCGCTATCTCGAGCCGCTGATCGGCGGCGAGGATTATCCGCGCTACAAGGCCGGGATACCGGTGTACGCGAGACTTTCTGCGCGGCGCGTACGCCGAAAATTGCCGGCGTTCATGATATGATTTTGGGTTCTCTGGGAGGACATTAATGTCGATGCAAGACACACTGTGGCTGGCGATGCTGGCCGGCGGGATCGCGATCATTTACGGCATTTTCGCCGTGCGCTGGATTCTGGCGCAGCCCGCGGGCAACGCCCGCATGCAGGAAATCGCCGCGGCCATCCAGGCCGGGGCCAAGGCCTACCTGAATCGCCAGTATTCGACAATTGCAGTGGTCGGCATCGTGCTGTTCGTTGTGCTGTGGTGGCTGCTGCAGTGGCCGACCGCGATCGGATTCGCCGTGGGCGCGATCCTGTCCGGCGCCGCCGGCTACATCGGCATGAATGTTTCCGTGCGCGCCAACGTACGCACCGCGCATGCGGCAAGTAGCGGCCTGAATCCTGCGCTGAAGATCGCGTTTCGCGGTGGTGCCGTCACCGGCATGCTGGTCGTCGGCCTCGGACTGCTGGGTGTCGCGACCTATTACCATTTCGTGGCGCCCATTCTTGGAGAAAAGGAGGCGCTCCGCGGCCTGATCGGCCTCGCCTTCGGCGGTTCGCTGATTTCCATCTTCGCGCGTCTTGGTGGCGGCATCTTCACGAAGGGTGCCGATGTCGGCGCCGATCTCGTGGGCAAGGTCGAGGCCGGCATTCCCGAGGACGACCCCCGGAATCCGGCGGTGATCGCAGACAACGTCGGCGACAATGTCGGCGACTGCGCCGGCATGGCTGCGGACCTGTTCGAAACCTATGCGGTCACGATAGTCGCGACCATGCTGCTCGGTTCGCTGATGATGCAGGACCATGGCGCAAGCGCGGTGATACTGCCGCTGGCGCTCGGCGCGGTTTCGATCGGCGCGTCCATCATCGGCTCGTTCTTCGTCAGCGTACGGGACGGCGGCCGGATCATGCCGGCACTGTACCGTGGCGTAATCGTTGCCGGCGTCATCGCTGCGGCCGCGTTCTATCCGATCACGCAGACGCTCATGGGTGACGCCGCCATGGACCTCTGGTACTGCGCGCTGATCGGCCTCGGGCTGACCGCCGCGATGATCGTGATCACGGAGTACTACACGGCGACCGAGTACGCGCCGGTCCGCCATATTGCAGAGGCGTCGAAGACCGGTCACGCGACCAACATCATCGCCGGCCTCGGCGTCTCGATGAAGTCGACCGCGCTGCCGGTGCTTTCGGTCTGCATCGCGATCTGGGGCAGCTATCAGCTGGGCGGGCTCTACGGCATCGCGGTCTCGGCCACCGCCATGCTGTCGATGACTGGCATGATCGTCGCGCTCGACGCCTATGGCCCGATCACCGACAACGCCGGCGGCATCGCGGAGATGTCGGGGTTGCCGGGCAATGTGCGCAAGATCACCGACGCCCTCGATGCGGTGGGCAACACGACCAAGGCCGTGACCAAGGGTTACGCGATCGGCTCGGCCGGTCTCGCGGCACTCGTGCTGTTTGCCGACTACACGCACAAGCTGGAGGAAGCCGGCAAGCTCGGCAGCGGCGCACTGGTCCAGGGCTTCGAGCTTTCGGATCCCGCCGTGATCATCGGCCTGTTCATCGGCGGTCTCGTGCCCTACCTGTTTGGAGCGATGGCCATGGAGGCCGTCGGTCGCGCAGCCGGTGCGGTCGTCAATGAGGTGCGGCGCCAGTTCCGCGAGATCAAGGGCATCATGGAAGGCACGGCGAAGCCCGATTACTCGCGCGCGGTCGACATGGTTACGCGGGCCGCGATCCGCGAAATGATCGTGCCGTCGCTGTTGCCGATCCTGGTGCCGGTCGTGCTGGCCTATACGATGAACTGGGCGATGGGCCCAGGTGCGGGTATCCGCGCGCTGGGCGGGCTCCTGATCGGCACGATCGTGACTGGACTCTTTGTCGCGATCTCCATGTGCACGGGCGGCGGCGCATGGGACAACGCCAAGAAGTACATTGAGGAAGGAAACTTCGGCGGCAAGGGCTCGGACGCGCACATGGCTGCCGTGACCGGCGACACCGTCGGCGATCCCTACAAAGACACCGCGGGCCCTGCGATCAATCCGCTGATCAAGATCATCAATATCGTGGCGCTGCTGCTGGTGCCGCTGCTGTAAGGTGGATGGTCAGGGCCGCGTAACGGCACCAGACTGCGGAACGATAGGCAACCGAATGAGCCTGGACTGGATCCCAGCCTGGACGAAGGATTCGATCGAAGCTCCCAGCATCCGGTAGAACATCAGCGTGGGCCGATTCGTTGCGTAGACAACGGCCTGGACCTCGGTCAACCCGATGCCCTGAAAGTAGTCCACGGCGTGCTGGACGAGCCGTTCGGAAATCTTGAGTCCGGTGGCGCGAACGAACTCCCGATCCCGATATGCGGGGAGTACACCGAAGGTCAGTATTTCCGCGCACGGGTCGGCGATCAGCCGATCAGCGTCCGATTGCCGCGCAAACATCAATCGCAGCGCCTTGAACACGCCGAGAATCGCTCGAGGATCGGTGATGACGGACAGGCAAAGCGAAAGCGCCGCCGAGAACGGGTAGCTGCGGATGGCCTTATGGTGAAACGTGGCCGCGCGCGCCGTATAGGCGACAAGCCCGGCCGCTTCGCCGGCGACTTCCGCGATCGCGGCGCGCATCAGTCCTTCCTTGACCAATTTCGAGTAGCAGAAACGGGCCAGGAACCCCCTCCCGAGTCCGGCGACCGGACCATAACCGACCAGGGCCAGGTGCAAGCGGGCCAGAGTTGTCGCATCATCGAGGTTGCCATCCACCTCACGGATCTTGAAAGCAACCTGGTTGCTCAAACCCTGACCCACCGCATTGGAGATCGACGGTTGAAGCTTCAAGTCATCGGCTCCCTTGACCACAGTTTCAGTCTGCTTCACGGCAAGCTTGTTGACAACCCGCTCGCAGGCCCGGATCCGCGACGTCCGGTTGATTTGCGCGGCTCAGCGGCCGCAATAAGTGAAACGGCTCCCGGCCGATATCGGCTCGTACGGGACTCGCTCGGCATCAACAAGATCTTCTGGGCCGAATCGAGCGACCAGTCGATTCTTGCTGCCTCGAGGCCCGATCGTCTCATCAAGAGCGGCTGCCCCCTCTCATCAATCTACTCGCTGGGCCCTGGCCAGCTCGTGGACATCGACCTTGGTCGTCGCGTCAGCCAACAGGAGGGCTTGCTGCCTCGCCTGTTTGGAGACGCGGACGCGCCCCCCGGCGATCTTGGGGCGACAGCCGCAAATATTGCCGGCGCCCTGGCTGCCTATTGTGATGTCCTCGCCGCGGCATACTCCGACCGGCGAATATTCGTGTGCGCATCTGGTGGACTCGACAGCACTGGCGTTGCGGTCGAGGTGAAGGAGCATTTCAAGAATCTGACGGCAGTGAGCTTCGACCTGAAAAGACCATCGGGAGCCATCAGCGAAGACCGCCTGACGGCCCGGCGGTTGGCCGCCGACTGGCATGTTCCGCTACTGGAGGTCACGGTAACTGAGCAGGAGCTGCTGGAGCCGCTCGATACGGTACTTACGGAGGGAATCGACTGGCGCGATTTCAACGTTCATGCCGCGCTCGTCAACGCAGCGCTGGCACGCGCCATCGCCGCCGAGCTTGCCAGCACCGGTGAACCGGGCCTCGTATTCACAGGCGACCTCATGAACGAGTTCCTGGTCGACTACCACGAGGAGCGCTATGGCGGACAGGTCTATTACCGCCTTCCACGCCTCGGACCGAAATCGCTGCAACGCGTCCTGGTCAGAGGCGCTGAAACATCCCACCGGGAGATTGGAATCTTCGAGGCATGGAATGTTCCGGTCGTCCAGCTGTACTCGATTGCAGCCCACCTGTATTGCTCTCTACCCGCCGACTTCCTCGCGGCAGAAGGCAACAAGGAACGTCTCACCCGGCTTGTTTTCGACAATCGCATTCCTGAGTACGTGTACAAGCGACGCAAGACGCGCGCGCAGATCGGCGATCCGGAGGTTGGAAAAGGCGTCCTGGCCCTGTGCATCGACCGAGGGATTGACCAGGAATATCTTCGCGGCCGCTTTGCAGCCCTTCACCGAGTCGATCGAATTGCGGACCTGGATGATTTTATCAGTGCCGGGCGCTACCGCGCAGCCGTTCCGTTTTCGGGCGGCGAAACGTAGGGCCGTTTCACGTCTTGGGCGCAGGATTCCCGAGCTTTTCTAGAACCAGGTTCGCCATCTTGATCACGCCGCCCATCTTCTCGCGGGTGATTTCCGACTCGTCTATCACGATGGACCATCGCTTTTCGAGAAACTCCACCAGCTCTACAACGCCCATCGAATCAATGATCCCCCGCTCCACCAGCGACTCGTGAAGAGGGAGACTCGACGCCGTGTGGTCCGTGGGAAAATTCGTGAGAACGAAATTCACGATGTCGTCCCGGACAGACTCAGGCGTTTCAAGATGTTCCATGTGCTCCCGCCTCGATGAGTTCGAGCCTTGATGCCGAGGTCTGCTGCGCAAAGGATAACCCGTTGCCACGCACAAAGAAATCGTCCAGCAACATCGTCGAAATGACGAGGACAAAGGCCATGTTGTCTCTCATGCCGACCCGGGCCAACTTGAATTCCCTTCCTTTTTTTACCAATTGAGTGACCTGCGCCGAATCAAACAGGCCGACCTCCGCCAGTCGCTGCGGGTTCAGCAGCGTTTCGACATATTCCGGCGCCTTGCCGTTCACGAAAAATCCCTTCAAGTCCGGAGCCTGGTACGCCATCTTAGGACGCTTGCGAATCTGCTCCGGAATGCGGTCACCAAAGGCATTCCGGAGGATGAATTTATCCTTGAGTCCCCGGAGCTTCAGCCTCCTCGGAAGACGCGCGGCAAACTCAATGAAGTGATGATCCAGGTACGGGTAACGGCCCTCTACTGCGTGGGCCATGGACATCCGGTCACCCTGGCTGGACAGCAGGTAGTTGGCCAACAGCGTCTGCATTTCAATGCACTGCGCGCGAGCGATGTCATCCGCAGCCATGTAGCCCCGCGGCAACCAGCGTTCCAGGTCGGCCACGGGATTATAGGAGTCCGCCCGCTGTCGCATATCAGGACTCAGGAAGACTTCCAGAGCCTTCCCGTTGTTCCATCTCACGGCCATCGCATGGTGCGGGTTGCCATCGTGGAGTAACGTCGCCCTGTAAAAGTCGAGGAGCAGGTTGAGGTATCTTGGATTCCGGTACTGCGGGAGGTATGCATACAGCCGACTCAAGAGGCTTCCTCGCCACTTGGACTGCGGTTGTCGGCCCCAGAAATTCCGGATTGCCACTTCGCGAAACAGATCGTAGCCAAGCAGAATCTCGTCGGCTCCTTCTCCAGTCGTAACGACCTTGATTCCATCTTCGTGCACACGTTTCGACAGGAGGAAAAGCGGAGTCGGCGCCGTTCGAAAGAGCGGAGTTTCCGCGTGGAATACGACGTCGCGAAAGTTGTCACTGACGTCGGTTGGCCCAATGTGTACGGACGCGTGCTCAAATCCGAAATGGTCAGCCACCACGCGCTGGGCGCTGGACTCATCGTACTCGGGGTCCTCGAATGTCACCGCGTAGGTTCGCAGCTTGCCCGGCACAAGGTCCGCAAGGCTCATCGCCACGACTGTTGAATCGATGCCGCCTGAGAGGTAGCTGGCCACCGGCACGTCCGCCATGCGCTGCCGGTCAACGGATTCCCGAAACTCCTGCGCGAACATCTGGAAATATTCTTCATCGCTCCCGAGTCGCAGGTATTCGAGATCCCCAGGAAAAGGCCATTCCCAGTAACGCGTCAGGCGAGGGCTGGCAGTGCCGGCATCGAAGACCGCGTAATGGCCAGGTGGGACCTGTCGAACACCTTCAAACCCGGTCGTATCGCCTGCGACTGTCCAGAAGCGAAAGGTCTGAACCAATGCCCGATAGTCGAGTCGTCGCGGGATCGAAGGAAGCTGGAAAAGCGCTTTCGCCTCCGAGGCAAATGCAAGAAGCTCACGGTTCTGGAACCAGAACAAAGGACGGATACCTACGCGGTCACGGCCGAGAATGAGCCTGCTATTGCGCCCGTCCCATATCGCGATGGCAAACTGCCCGTCAATTCGACGGAACATTTCCTGGCCAAACTCCGTATATAGCCGAAGCAGGGTCTCCGCTTCGGATTTCGTCTCAAATCGATGGCCTTTCGCTATGAGTGACTCCCGGACGCTCCAATAGTTGAATATCTCCCCATTGAAGACCAGCACGATTTCCGGATCATGACTGACGGCCGGTTGAATTCCTCCTTCGAGGTCGACGATGCTGAGCCTGGCGTTGCCGAGAGCCACTGCGTGGCTGACGTAGCCGCCCAGTCGTTCCGGACCGCGGTGCTTGACCGCCTGCAACATCCGGTGCAGTTCTTCACGCGTAGCGCGACCGTTCGCGCGAACCAGTCCGGCTATGCCACACATCTCAAGTGAGCCATATGCGAGGGAGCAATGCCCCAAGGACCTTTATCATACAGTGCGGACTTTGGAAACGCGGCGGTGTCGTGCCCGCCTCAAGATCACGTTTCGCATCGGCGCCTGGGACAACGCGAAGAAGTACATCGAGGATGGCAACTTCGGCGGCAAGGGCTCGGACGCGCACATGGCTGCCGTGACCGGCGACACCGTCGGTGATCCCTACAAGGACACCGCGGGCCCCGCGATCAATCCGCTGATCAAGATCATCAAGATCGTGGCGCTGTTACTGGTGCCGCTGCTGTAGGCGCAGGCCCGCCGCCCCCGCAGAACGCGGCGGCGTCCGGTCCGGTTACCTGGCAGGAAAGCGCTTGGCCAGCACTTCGTCCAGGGTCGGTCTGCCGATCTCCTGCAATTCATAGCGAATGCGCTGGCTCGGCTTGTTGAGCTTCAGCAGACGGCCGAGGTCGATCGGCGTGCCGATCAGCACCAGGTCGGCATCGGAGCGGTTGATGGTCCGCTCGAGTTCGCGCATCTGCTTGTCGCCATAACCCATCGCAGGCAGGACATTGCCGGTGGTCGGGTACCTGGCATAGGTCTCAGAAATCGTACCGTTCGCGAAGGGCCGCGGATCGATGATCTCGGCGGCACCAAAGCGGCGCGCCGCCACCCAGCCGGCGCCGTATGCCATCTCGCCGTGCGTCAGCGTGGGTCCGTCCTCGACCACCAGCACGCGTTTGCCGCGGATTGCCGCCGGATCCTCCACGAAGATCGGCGAGGCGGCCTCGATCAGGATGGCGTTCGGATTGCGGGAGCGGACGTTTTCGCGAACCGCCATCACGTCGTCCCCGTCGGCGGTATCGACCTTGTTGATCACGACCACATCGGCCATCAGCAGATTGGTCTCACCCGGATGGTAGGTCAGCTCGTGGCCGGGCCGGTGCGAGTCAACGACGACGATGAGCAGGTCGCTGCGGTAGAACGACATGTCATTGTTGCCGCCGTCCCAGAGGATGACATCGACCTCGGCTTCAGCCTGGCGCAGGATCCGCTCGTAGTCGACGCCGGCGTAGACCAGGATCCCCCGGTCGATGTGCGGTTCGTACTCTTCCCGCTCCTCAATCGTGCAGTTCTGCGCCGCCAGATCCTTGTAACTGGCGAAACGCTGGACGGCCTGCTTGACCAGGTTTCCATAAGGCATCGGGTGGCGGATGGCCGCGACCTTGTAGCCGCGCGCCATCAGCAATTCAGCCACACGGCGGCTCGTCTGGCTCTTGCCGCTTCCGGTGCGCGCGGCGCAGACCGACACGACCGGTTTGCTCGACTTGAGCTGCGTTGTCCCGGCGCCCATCAGGTGGAAGTCCGCCCCGGCCGCCAGGACCTGGGAAGCCTTGTGCATCACGGTCTCATGCGAGACATCACTGTAGGCAAATACAACCTGGTCGGCTTTCAGCGACCGGATGAGTTTGATGAGATCGCTCTCGGGGTGGATGGGAATGCCTTTCGGATACCGGCCACCAGCCAGCTTTGCCGGGTAGGTCCGCCCGTCGATGTTCGGAATCTGGGTGGCGGTAAAGGCAACGACGTTGAATGCAGCGTTGTCGCGGAAGTAGACATTGAAGTTATGAAAGTCGCGCCCGGCGGCGCCCATGATGATCACACGCTGGCGGCTCATAGTGGATT
>JAQBHG010000052.1:0-4765 GCA_032127975.1 Steroidobacteraceae bacterium | reverse complement strand
GAGAATGACGTTCCCGGCGACGCCCACCACTTCCGCACCTGGGTTGAGCGCTACGTCTATCTCGAGGGCGACAAGAGAGCGCGCGTCGACAGTCATCACGACCCCGTGAATATCAAAGCCTCCGGATCGGAAAGTGAATATCGCTTCGCCAACCGCTATCAGGATGCGAAGGTGGAAAAAGCTTTCTTCGTGCCCAAGCTGTGCAACCAGTGCACGAATCCGGCCTGCGTGCAGGTGTGCCCTACCGGCGCGACATTCAAGACCAAGGACGGCGTGGTGCTCATTGACCACAAATATTGCATCGGCTGCCAGTACTGCGTGCAGGCCTGTCCCTATGGGGCGCGTTTCTTCAGGACAAAGGACGGGGTTACAGACAAGTGCACGTGGTGCTATCACCGCATCACTAAAGGATTGCAGCCCGCCTGCGTCGAGGTCTGCCCGGTCGGCGCACGCGTCTTCGGCGACCTGAAGGACAAGCAGAGCCCCATCAGCCTGTTCCTTCGCAACAACCGCGTGCAGGTACTCAGGCCGGAATCCGGCAATGCCCCGAACGTCTTTTACGTCGGCATTGACAGCGAGGTTAGCTAGTGGAAACCCTGTTTCACGCCGCCCCGTTCACCGGCTACGTTTATCCAAACGAGACCATTGTCGAATGGACGGTGCTGATCGTCGTCTACCCTTACTTGACGGGGCTGGTGGCCGGGGCGTTCACCGTGTCGAGCATGTACCAGGTATTCGGGATAGAGCGCTTCAAGCCCGTGGCGCATCTTGCCCTGCTTGTTTCGCTGTGCTGCATGCTCATCGTGCCGATGCCGCTCCTGCTGCACCTTGGTCATCCGGAGCGAGTGCTCAACTCCATGATAACGCCGCACTGGACCTCCGCCTTCGCCGTCTTCGGGTATGCGGCCGGCTTTTACATCATTCTCCTGATACTCGAGACCTGGTTTGTGTACCGCCCCTTCATCGTGCAGCAAGCGCAGGCAGGCAAGGGGTCGCTGCGGTGGTTCTATCAGTTGCTGTCGCTCGGGTCGGACGACCTGTCCGAAAAGGCGATGAGCTACGACCGCAAGTGGATATTTGCGCTCGCCGTCATCGGAATCCCCTCCGCTCACGGCCTGCATGGTTACATCGGCTTTGTGTTCGGGTCGTTGAAGGCCCGCGAATGGTGGTCCTCTGACCTCATGCCGCTCGTGTTCCTGTTTTCCGCGATCATCTCCGGCACCGCGTTGTTGATCGTGATCTATGTCGTATCCTGCAGGCTGCGCAAGGTCCCAGTCGACCTGCCCTGCCTGAAGGGCATGGCCTATGCGCTATGGGGTTTTATGATGTTCACGCTGCTGCTGGAGGGCGTGGAGTTTGCGAGCCTGGTCTACCGCGGCCGCGAGGGAATCGAGATCATCATGGAATACGTGAGGGGCCCGCTCCTGGTCACTTTCTTCTTCCTGCAATTTTGTGTTGGTTCCGTGATTCCCCTTACCCTGCTGTCGTACTTGATCTGGCGGGGTACGACCGGCCGCGCGCTGGTCGCCGGAGTCACCACGTGTGCCACGCTCGTGCTGTTTGCGGTGCTGATGATGCGCTGGAACGTGGTCATCGGCGGGCAGGAGATCTCGAAGACCGGCAAAGGACTGGTCGACTATCAGCCGACCATCGGCGGCCGGGAAGGCCTCCTGGCTGCGGCCTCGCTGGTCGTCATGCCGCTGATCCTGTTGTGGCTGGCGGTCAAGCTGTTTCCGCCGTGGGAGAAGCGATTGACGCCGTCGCCCACCAGCGACGCGTCATGATGTTGCAGGCAGCGCCTGCCATGCGTTTTGCAGCATTTGCCGCATGGTGCGTGACGGGAGTCATCATGTCCGCCGCGCCCCAGCTTGCTGTCGGCGCCGACAACTCATTGTGCCTCGCCTGTCACGGTAACGAAGGCTTTGCGATGCCGGACGCAGACGGGCAGATGCGCTCGTTGCACGTCATCAGGGATAAATTCGAATCGAGCGTGCATGGCAAGCAGCTATGCGTCGGGTGCCACAAGGACATCACGCAGATCCCACACGAAAAAAACGGGCGCATCAAGGTCGGTTGCGTGCAGTGCCATCAGGACCTGTGGAAGTCCGCAAAGGAACAGAACGAGACCCGCGATTCTGAAAAGCTGGGGATGGTGGTGCAGCAGATCGACCGTTACATGAAATCGGTTCATGCGCGGCCGAACATGGAGGACCAGTCACGCACCAACGCCACCTGCTACAACTGCCATGACGCCCATTACGTTTATCCGCAGGGCAGCACAATCCGCGCCGAGTGGCGCCTGAATATTCCGAATGTCTGCGGCGCATGCCACGTGAAGGAACTGGCCGCGTATTCGACTTCAGTGCACGGCATGGAGGTCCTGCAGCAATCCAACCCGACGGCGGCCATCTGCTCGGACTGCCACACCACGCACGACGTCGAAGACCCGGCCATGGATTCGACGCGGCTCACCATTACAAAGAACTGCGGAAACTGCCATGAGGCCAGCCGGAAGTCCTATGCGCAGACTTATCACGGCCAGGTCAATGCGCTGGGCTACGCCTATACGGCCAAGTGTTTCGATTGCCACGGCAATCACGAGATCCAGCGGGTCAGCGACCCGAAGTCGACGGTTCATTCCGGCAATCGCCTGCAGACCTGCCGGAAGTGTCATGAGGGCGCGACCGCAGGATTTGCGACCTTCGAGCCGCACGCCACGACCCATGACTACGAGCGCTATCCCTATATGTGGATCGCGTCGAAATTCATGTTGGCCCTGATCTCGGGCGTGTTCCTCTTCTTCTGGACCCACTCGGCGCTGTGGTTCTACCGCGAATACAAGGACCGCCAGGAGCGCAAGACCAGGCCGCACGTGCAGACACAGGGACTGCCACAGCTGCAAGGGAGGTATTACCGCCGCTTCGGTCTCGGCTGGCGGCTCGTCCACCTGTTCTTCGCCGTGGCGCTGATGATCCTTTCACTGACCGGGATGGCGGCTTTTTACGCCGAGACGGCCTGGGCCACGGCCGTCATGAACGCGCTCGGGGGGCCGAAATCGGCTGCGATTATCCACCGGATCTCCGCGGTCATCATTCTCGGATTGTTCGTCGGCCACATTATTTATTTCATCATTCATTTCGCGCCGCGATGGAAGACATTCAACTGGTTCGGGCATACGTCGCTCGTGCCCGGCCTCCAGGATGTGAAGGACATCACGGCGATGTTCCGGTGGTTCTTCGGCAAGGGTCCGCGGCCGGTCTTCGGCCGCTGGACCTACTGGGAGAGATTCGACTACTGGGCGCCGTTCTGGGGCCTGACGATCGTCGGCGGCAGCGGCCTCATGTTGTGGTTCAAGGAATTGACCGCTGCAGTCTGGCCCGGCTGGATTTTCAACATCGCGACCCTGGCACACGGGGAAGAGGCATTTCTCGCCATCCTGTTCCTGTTCACGGTGCATTTCTTCAACAACCACTTCAGGCCGGACAAGTTCCCGCCGCCCGATATCGTGATGTTCACGGGTGCCGTGTCGCTCGAGGAATTCAGGCGCGAACACACGCTGGATTATGATGAACTGGTCGCAAGCGGCCAGCTTGAAAAGCATCTGGTGGACATCCCGTCGCCGTCCATGACACTTGGCTCCAGGATCCTGGGAATCGTCCTGCTCGCCTTCGGGTTGATCCTGCTGGTCCTGGTGTTGGTCGGGTTTGCCGGAAGCGTGGTAGCCGATGCGTGACGGTGCAATAATCGTCCAGGCTTCGAGGTTTCATATGAAGCATCTGATGTTCGCTGTTGCTTTCTCGTTGGCGCTGATCGGCTGCGCGGACAGGGACAAATCGGCCGCCACGGCAGCGCCCGAGCCACTGCCCGCAGCAGACGTCAATGCAGGCAAAATTCTTGCAGAACAGCAATGCAAGGGTTGCCACGGATTGGATGGCAGGGGTACGGCGCCCGGCATTCCCCACCTGGCGGCGCAGCAAGAACGCTATCTGATCGAGTCAATCAAGGCTTACGAGGAGGGCAAGCGCACCCATGCCGCCCTCCGGGACATGGCGGGAGAGATGAGCGAGGCGGACTTACACAATGTGCTCGGGTACTACGCGAGCCTGCCGCCCGTCGCGACTGCCCCAACAGCTGCTCCGCTGTTCCTTCCCTATGAGAACGGCAAGGCGCTGGCCGCCGCCTGCACCAAGTGTCATGGCGAGGACGGCAACACGACGAAGCCTGGCGTGCCCAGTCTGGCCGGCCAGCAGTCTCATTATCTTGTCGTTGCCGTGCAGGAATATCTGGGTGGCTTGCGAAAGACGGATCCGATGCATTCCCTGTTGCGTCCCCTGAGCAAGTTGGATGCGGAAAGCGTGGCGCTGTATTTCGCGTCCCAGATCCCGGCACAGCGTGTCGCGTCTTCACTTGGCGATCCCTCGGCGGGCGAACCGCTGACCGCCGTGTGCGGCGGCTGCCATGGCTCGCACGGCGTGAGCACTGACGCGGCGACGCCGAATCTTGCGGGCCAGGATGCCCGATATCTGGTGAACTCACTCAAGGCTTACCGGAAAACCCGCCGACATGAAGGCATGGAAGCCTATGTTGGTGACCTGAGCCAGCAGGACTTCGAGAATATCGCCGCGTTTTACTCGATCCAGAAATCCAGGCCCGCTGAAAAGGGGCAGACTATCGTCAAGGAATTGATCGACAAATGCGATCGCTGCCATGGCGCCAGCGTGGACAACGCCTCGATGTCGGTTCCGCACATCAGCGGGCAGGACAA
>JAQBHG010000051.1:0-5304 GCA_032127975.1 Steroidobacteraceae bacterium | reverse complement strand
ATCATGGAGGGCGTCGTTACTCATCGCGGCCTGGAACGCGTCATTCTTCATGGCTTCCTGGAACGCGTCGTTCTTCATCGCGTCAAGGAAGGCATCATTCTTCATCGCCTCCTGGAACGCATCGCTCTTCATGGCATCGAGGAAGGCATCGTTCTTCATCGCCTCCTGAAACGCATCATTCTTCATCGCCTCCTGGAAAGCGTCGTTTTTCATCGCATCATGGAGGGCGTCGTTACTCATCGCGGCCTGGAACGCGTCATTCTTCATGGCTTCCTGGAACGCGTCGTTCTTCATCGCGTCAAGGAAGGCATCGTTCTTCATCGCCTCCTGGAACGCATCATTCTTCATGGCATCGAGGAAGGCGTCATTCTTCATCGCATCCTGGAAGGCATCGCTCTTCATGGCATCGAGGAAAGCGTCATTCTTCATGGCTTCCTGGAACGCGTCATTCTTCATCGCCTCCTGGAAGGCATCGTTTTTCATCGCTTCCTGGAACGCATCGCTCTTCATGGCATCGAGGAAAGCGTCGTTCTTGAGCGCCTCCTGGAACGCGTCGTTCTTCAGCGCCTCTTGGAAGGCATCGCTCTTCATGGCATCGAGGAAAGCGTCGTTCGAAAGCGTGGAGGCCAAGGCTCTGTCGGACACTATCTTCTGATAGAGGTCGCTTTGCATGAACTGGGCCACCGACTGGTCACCCAGGGCCGCGCCGCTGGGGTTCGCGGCGGAGGTATCAGCCCGATATCGATCGGCCGGAACGACCGAACCGGCAAGATCGTCTTTGGCCGGCGGGTACAGTTTCGCGACGTAGCCCACTATGGCCAGTACGATAATCCCACCGACGACCAGCCAAATCTTGGTCCTGGGCGAACTTCTTTCCGAAACTGCCATGTTGCCTCTCCCCTAGTCAGGCCTGATCGGCCGGGCAATGCTGATCCCAATGTACCAAATACGCTGCCGGCATGAAGAAGTTGGTGCCTGTTGAGCAGGAAAGGCCGGCACCGCGGGCGCTGACAGGCGTTTTCGGCCCTAGCCCCCTGTTTACTCGATCTTTTTGCCGCAGTGCGGGCAGGTCGGGACAACCAGGTGGCGCAGCGACTCCGTGCGGAGCATCCGTTCGAGGGTCTCGCTGGGGACTCCCAGCTCCTTGCTCAGCGCTGTGAGCTCGGCGAACTCGGATGGATTGACGGATCCGTCCGACAAGGCAAAGTCCAGCTTTGCGGCCAACTGGTCGCGCCGCGCCTGCAGTTCCTCGACAAACCGCGCAGCGAGGATGCCCGCTGGGAGCGCGACGATGCCGACGCCGAGCAGCATGACGATCGCGGCAAGGATCCGCCCCAGCGGTGTTATCGGCGTCACGTCTCCATAGCCCACCGTCGTCATCGTCACGACCGACCACCACAGCGACTCGCCGATACTTCCGAAATGGTCTGGCTGGGCAACGTGTTCGACGCCGTACATCAGCGACGCCGCGACCACGACGAGGATCAGCATCGTGATCAGGCCCGAAAGCAGCGTACGGGCCTCGGCCTGTATTACGGTGACGAAGATGCCGAGTCCCTTGAAGTAGTGGGTCAGCTTCAGCAGCCGCAACAGGCGCAGCAGCCGCAAATAGCGAAGATCAATGACCAGCAGCAGGCCGAGATAGGCAGGCAGGATCGCAATCAAATCAGTCAGCGCGACCGGAGTGACGAGGTAATGCAGGCGCGCCTGCCAGGCGGGCCGGCCGTGGTACCGGGGGTTGTCAGGCGCGACCCAGACGCGCAGCAGGTACTCGACGGTGAACACCGCGATCGAGAACAACTCGAAGACGTGAAATGCCCGGTCCAAACGCGAGTAGTGCGCAGGGTCTGACGCTACTATCACGGCCAGCGCATTCAGCAGGATCAGCGTGACGAGCGCGGCCGCAATCCACCACGAGGCGCGGCTACCGGAAAACCCGCCCTCGATCAGTCGGTACCAGCGTTCGCGTCGCATGGCACGTGCCTCCTGGATGCCCGCGCGCACGGTAGCACCGGCGCCCGCGCTGATCCAGAGCGGTCGCGGCCTCACTCAGCTTGTAACGCCGGTCGATCACCGGCGTCACTGGTACGGCCGGCGTGATTTCGACGCCTTCGTAGTAACCGGGTATCAGTACGTGCCCAACGGCAGCCGTTCGACACCCGGGTCGAAGGAAGCGGCTGCAGCGGCACCCGCCTGGATGGCCGATTCAAGCGACGACGTGAAATAAGGCGCCTGGCCATTCAGGCTGGTTGCGATGTATACCGCCGCCGACGCACAGCGCACCGGCAGTGCTCCGTGGTGCACGATCTGCGTGGCAGTCGAGATGCCCAGGGCACGTGCGCCGATGGCCTCTGGCAGGGTCGAGTCGACGCGTCGCTCGTCTTCCCAAAGAATGCGGGCGAGTTCCTCGGGCGTGTGGTCCCGCGCCTTGGTGCCGTGCACGGGGTGCACGAAGTCCGTTGCCAGACTCACGGAGCCGACCACCACAGTTACCGCGGGCTCTCCTAGATAAGGCGCGTATTGCGAATGCTGGATCAGGATGGGGTGCCAGCCATTGCGTACATTGTGACCGCCCAATGGCAGGTCATTCGGCAGGGGGCGGTCGAAGAACCAGGCCACGCCGAGGTGCTGGTAGACGGAATCGCGCAGCATAGTGGCCAGGTCTTCCCGCGAGCGACCGAGGCCAGTCGCAATGTCGCTGCTGCTTCCCGCCAAGAGCTTTGATAGCGCGGGGGGCGGCACGGCCAGAAAGACCGCGTCAACGCCATGCAGGGCCCCGTCGGTCGTCTTGACGACTAATTGGTCCGGGCCCTGCTCGAGGCCGGACACCGTGGTGTTCACCGAAATCTCCACACCCAATTGCTCCAGCGCCCGCCGCCAGATACTGACGAATCCTCCGGGTGCATTGGGCGGCTGCTTGTTCCAGAACAACACGCGGTCCACAGCGAGAAAGACGGAGTCCAGGTTCCTGCGAAAGCGATAAAGGAGTTCCCAGACGGTCATGTGCAACGTGCCGGTGACGGCACCGAGCGCGGTCGCCCTGACCCAGGCCTGACAGGACTCGCTCAACTTGTTCCGCTCGAGCCACTGCTCGACCGAAACGTCCTTGTAAGACTTGATTCCGGTCAGGTAGAGCGCAAAGGCCCATCCCATCTTCGCCAGGTCGGCCAGCGAACTGTCGGCCAGCAGCGGGCGCAACCATTGCGACTTAAGGTCGTGGCGCGCAACAAAGTGATCCTGCCAGCGCGTACCGATCAGCCGGAACAGCGCGGGTGCGGAGTGATAGGAGGACTGGAATACCTTGCAGGAATTCTCGCCCTGGTAGTGGCCGTCTGCATCCAGCCGGGTCGCCCACAGCCCGCCCAGTTCCGTGGCACATTCGAAGAGCCGCACGCGATGTCCGGAACGCGCTAGCAGCAGTGCGGCGGTCATGCCGCTGGGCCCACCGCCGACGATCGCAACTTCCCTGGAAATGTGTCTATTCCAGGTTGATTACGACTTTTCCGCGCGCGTGTCCTTCTTCAAGATACTCGATCGCTTCTGCGATCTCATTCAGCTTGTAACGACGGTCGATCACCGGTGTCACTTTTCCGGCCTGCATGAGCTCCCTCAGGACAGTCAGGTCCTCCTGGTTTAGTTCCGCCATGAACATGCCCATGTCCTGGCTAACGAATCGTGACACCACCAGTGCCTTGATCGGACCAGCAAAGACTCCGATCCAGGGACCGGCGTCCGGTCCTCCGCCACCGATCAGGATGTACTTCCCATCGGGATTCAGGACGCGCCGGTTGTCCAACAACGGGCGGTTCCCGACGTTGTCCAGAATGACATCGTAATGCTCCCCACTCCGGGTGTAGTCCTCTTTCGTGTAGTCAATGACATGATCCGCGCCAATTGACCGGACCATCGCCACATTCCTGGTACTGGACACGCCGGTAACCTCGGCGCCGAGTACTTTTGCGATCTGCACGGCGAACGTGCCCACACCTCCTGACGCGCCGTTGATCAACACCTTCTGCCCAGGCTGGATCTGTCCCTCGTCGCGAAGCGCCTGCAATGCGGTGATTGCCGCGATGCCGACAGAACCCGCTTGCTCAAATGTCATGTTGGCCGGTTTAAGCGCAACCGCTCGATCCTCGGCAACACTCACATATTCGGCGAACGCCCCGAATTTCCCGCCGAACACTTCATCACCCGGCTTGAAACGTCTGACGTCCTTGCCGACCGCTTCGACGGTCCCGGCAAAGTCAACGCCCAGCCGTGGGTTCTTTGGCGCGCCTAATCCTGCCTCCATGCGCATGATGTACGGCTTGCCTCTCATGTAGTGCCAATCAAGCGGATTGACCGCAGCGGCGCGCACCCTGACCAGGACTTCATTGTCGGCGGGCGTCGGCTTTTGGATGTCCTCCACCGTGAGAACATCGGGTGGGCCGTAGCAACGATGGACAGCGGCCTTCATCGGTATCGCATCGCCGGGAAGCGCGGGCGCCGCACCGCAGGCGGAATCCTGGCTCAGGGTGTGCCCCAGCCACGTCACCGCAAAGGCCACGAGCAGCAGGATTGCGCCAGTAATTTTGTAACCCAGAGTCATGGTCGTACGCCTTTGATCAGCAGCCACAGGCAGGTTCCGACCTCACCGAGGGCGGACGGAATGATAATGAAATTCGAGATGCCGGCCGCTCCATAGCCCACCGGAAATAGAATGCGCCCGAAAACTTCTGTCAGATAGCCGAAGCACCCTATCATCAGCAGGATTCCAAGGATCCTGGGAAGGAAGCCAGACTTGAAGACCAGATAGCCGAATGGCAATAACCACAGCCCCCAGAACAGCTCGGAGACAAGAGATCCGTTGCCGGACGCCTTGAGTGACAGATACATCAGGGCATGCAGTTGATCCGTCGTAAATGCCTGCAGATAGTCGGCGCCGCTCAACAACGAGAGAGCGTCAAGATAATGCGCCAGGTTGACGAACGAGATCGGAACGCTGGCAACCGCAAGCACCACCATGAGCGCCGCGACGTTCTTGTCCACCTGCTCGAGCAGCCTGTAAAGCGCGAACGGGAGCAACAGGAAGGCCGTTGAGGAGATCAGGCCGATTATGATTCCCAGCCGGAACAGCGACTCCGACGCCAGGATATTGCTGGCCGTAGCAAATGCGTCTCCGCGCACGATCATCTGAGACGGAACATAGAGCAGGCTGAAAATGCCTGTCACTGCCACGATCAGATACAGCAAGCCCGCTGTTCTTGCGATCTTGTCATTCATGGACATTTGCTCCCTTGGAGTGCGACTGTGGCCGAACGC
>JAQBHG010000050.1:0-3233 GCA_032127975.1 Steroidobacteraceae bacterium | reverse complement strand
CCGCGCTATCCGGACATAGGAGAGCGGCAGCAGCCGGATTACGCGGCCGAGCAACCGGCCGATGTGCAACTGCCATGTGTAAGGCAGCGGCTCGATCGCGCGCAGGCAACCAAGACCCAGCCAGGTCAGCCAGTATCGCGGACTCAGCAGGCGCAGCCGGCCATGCAGGCGCGTCAGGTCCAATGGGTGCCACCACGATGAAATCGAACCGATATATTACATGCCCATGCGCGATCGACTGACGCGTTTCTCGCATGCGACCGGGGCCCAGGTGCCGTACGTCATGGCAATGGCGGTGATACTTCTGGTCGTGCTGATCGCCGCCGCGCTCGCACTCGGCGACGAGATGGGCAATCTCATTTCGCCGTTCTGGATCGTGATTGCCGCCGGCATCGCGCACGTCGATTTCCGCACGATCATCGGTTACGGGCTCGCCTTCGCCGCACCCTGGTTCGAGTTCGGCGTCAGCATACTTACGCTATTTCCGGCTTGATTTCTTGTTGAACGATCGTTTAGCTTGTCGGATGGCCGAACCACTTCAAGCCCCGCTGTCGGACATGGAACTCCAGGCCCTGGCGCGTGCCGTGGATGCAACCTACATGGAGATTTTTCCGAGCCCAAGCATCGAGCAGCGGCTCGATGTCCTCGAACCAGGCTACTACGTGGCCGTCACCTGTTCGCCTGCCCGCGGCGTCGATGTAACCCTGGATCTCAGCGAACATCTGATCGCACGCGGCTTTCGCGTCGTACCGCACATTGCTGCAAAAATGGTACGCGACCACGGCCACCTCCGGGAAATCATGCGCCGGCTCGGTGATTCGGGTGTGGATAGCATTTTCGTCCCGGGCGGCGACGCGCCACGGCCACTGGGAAAGTACGCAACCGCACTGCAGTTGTTGCGCGACATCGCCGCATTCGATCATCAGCTGCAGCACATCGGCGTCGCCGCCCACCCCGAGGGCCATCCGGCCGTCGACTCCGAGTCCCTGCTGCGGGATCTGGCTGCCAAGCAACCTTTCGCGACCTACCTGGTCACCCAGATGTGCTTCGACGCTGCGGCACTGGCTGCGTGGCTTCGCATGATTCGCGCCCGTGACATAAGAATGCCAGCCTGGATTGGCATCCCCGGCGTGTTCGACCGCGCGGCACTACTTGCCGCATCGCTCCGCATTGGCGTCGGCGCCTCGCTGCGTCTCTTGCGCGATCGCAGCCGGCTCCTCAGGCGGTTGCTCGGACCGAAAATCTATCACCCGGACGCGTTCCTGCGTGAACTCGCACCCCGGCTGGCGGAACCGGAACTCGGGATCGCCGGATTTCACCTGTTCTGTTTCAACAAGGTCGAGCAATCCGAAAGCTGGCGCCGTAAATTCCTCGCAAGTTTGCAGCCCAGCGGATAACCAGGGGAACGCACTGTCCCGACGTAGTGACAGGACTCGTCGCGTGGTGGCGGCAGTGAGGCAGCTGCCGTTCGGTCTGCTGAGCAATCCGTACGCGCCCATCGAGGTCCTGAGCGCTGACCATGTCGAGGCGATCATCGATGCCGCCCTGACCATACTCGAAACTCGCGGCATGCGATTCCTGGAGGACAGCAGTCGCCAATTGATGCGGTCGGCCGGAGCAGAATGCGACGAGGCAACCAGGATGCTGCGCTTCGATCGCGGTCTGGTGCTGGAAAAGCTCGCGCTCGCGCCTGCGCAATTCACGCTGCGCGCGCGCAACCGCGCCCACGACCTGTGCATCGGCGGCAATGGTGTCGTCTTCGGCGCTGTGGGTGGACCGGCGTTCTGCACCGATCTCGACCGCGGCCGGCGCCCCGGTACCCACGCGGAACTCTGCGACTACCTGCGCCTCATCCAGAGTCTGAACATCCTTCACCAGGAGGGCGGCGGCGCCTTTGAGGCGATGGACCTGCCTCCCGAGACGCGCCACCTCGACCTATACCTCGCCCAGTTCACCCTGCTCGACAAGAACTGCCAGGCCAATGCACTCGGCCGGCAGCGCACCGTCGACTGCATCGAAATGACATGTATGGCGCTCGGCGTCAGCCGCGAGGAACTGGCGCGGGATCCGGCGGTGATGGCGATCGTCAACACGAATTCGCCCATGCAGCTCGACATTCCGATGACCGAGGCCGTGCTCGAACTCGCCGCCGCTGGCCAGGCCTGTTGCATCACGCCATTTACGCTTGCGGGTTCCATGAGTCCGATCACGATCGCCGGCACGCTCGCGCAACAGACTGCGGAGGTGCTGGCAGTAGCCACCCTGGCACAGGTGGTGAAGCCGGGCGCCAGGATCATCTACGGTTCTTTTGCCTCGAACGTGGACATGCAGAGTGGCGCGCCGGCGCTGGGCACCCCTGAGTACACAAAGGCTGCGCTGGCGAGCGGCCAGATCGCGCGCCGGCTCGGCCTGCCACTGCGTTCAAGCAATACCACCACATCCAACTGCGTCGATTCGCAGGCAGCTTATGAGAGCGGGATGTCCTTGTGGGGCGCGATCATGGGACACGCCAATCTCGTTTACCACGCCGCTGGCTGGCTCGAGAGCGGGCTCACGGCATCCTTCGAGAAACTGATCATCGACGCTGAAATGCTGCAGATGATGGCCGAGTTCCTGCGGCCCATCGCAGTGAACGCCGATGAGCTCGCGCTCGACTCCATCGCCAGTGTTGAGCCCGGCGGCCACCACTTCGGCACGGCCCATACGCTCTCCCGATTCGAAACCGCGTTCTACATCCCGATGCTGTCCAGCCGCCAGAACTTCGAATCCTGGCACGAGGCGGGCGGCCTGGACGCCGCCCGGCGCGCGAATCGCATCTGGAAACAACTGCTGGCCGACTACCAACGACCGCTGATGGACCCGGCCATTGAGGAGGCGCTCACTGATTACGTAGCGCGCCGCAAAGGGGAAGCTTCATGAGACCGACCCTCAACATCCTGAGCGACGAGCTGATCGGCAGGATCCTGACCGAGACGAAACGGATCATGGCCGAGGTCGGCATGGAAATCTGCGGCCCCAGATTGCGCCAGCGCCTGCTCGATCACGGACTGCAGACGGGCGAAGGTGGCGATCGCATCCTGTTCCCGGCAGACGTCGTCGATCGCGCCATTGCCAGCGCGCCCAGGTCCTTCACGCTTTACGACCGCGATGGACGGCCACACGCGGATATTGGTGGGTACAACGTGCACTTCGTGCCCGGCTCGAGCGGGCTCAAGATCATGGACCACCGCAAT
>JAQBHG010000049.1:0-12058 GCA_032127975.1 Steroidobacteraceae bacterium | reverse complement strand
TACGTGCCGATGCAGGCAGCACCGCATTTCTACCTGGGCCTGATTTTGTTTGCGGTGGGTGCACTCATCGGTTGTTTCGTTTTTCTCGGAACGCTGGTGATTGCCAAGGACGATAAGACCTATGAAGGCTCGATCCCACTGGTCACCTTCGGCGCGCTGACCGCCTGCATTATTGCGATCTTTACGGTCGCCTCGGGCGCGATCATTCTAATACCGACCTTCCTCTGGTCTATCGGTTACATCAATCACATCGATGCGGAAATGTATCGCGTCATCTGGTGGGGAATGGGCCATTCATCCCAGCAAATCAACGTCGCCGCGCATGTCTCGGTATGGTATCTGATCGTCGGAATCCTGTTCGGTGCCAGGCCGATGTCGGAAAAAGTAAGTCGCGGCGCCTTCCTGCTGTATATCCTGTTCCTGCAGCTCGCGAGTGCCCACCACCTGCTGGTCGAGCCTGGGCTGAGTTCGGAGTGGAAGGTATTCAACACCAGCTATGCGATGTACCTGGCGGTGCTCGGCAGCATGATCCACGGCCTCAGCGTGCCGGGTGCGATGGAGGCGGCCCAGCGTGCGCGCGGATTCAATAAAGGCATCTTCGAGTGGCTCCGGAAGGCGCCCTGGGGCAATCCGGCATTCTCCGGCATGTTCCTGTCGCTCGTGATGTTCGGATTCCTCGGCGGCATCTCGGGTGTCGTCATGGGTACGGAACAGATCAACATCATCATTCACAACACGCTCTACGTGCCCGGGCACTTCCACGGCACGGTTGTCGCCGGCACGACGCTGACATTCATGGCCATGACCTATTTGCTGATTCCGCTGATCTTCCAGCGGCAGGTGGCGTTCCCGAAACTCGCAAGATGGCAGCCCTATGTCTTCGGGCTGGGCGTCGCCGGCATTTCGCTGTTCATGATGGGCGCCGGAACACTGGGCGTTTCACGCCGGCACTGGGATATCACCTTCACGACCGCGCCGTTTGATTTCAATTACCCGCCGACGGCATTCCTGATGATGGCGCTCAATGGCCTGTCGGCGATCGCCGCCTCGATCGGTGGCCTCATGTTCATCGTGATCGTCGTGGTGTCTGTATTCTTCGGCAAACCCGTGCGCGACAAGATCATCCTGGCTGCGCCTTCCGGCCAGCCGATCTCGGGCGCGGTTGCCACTTATGGCAGCGCGGGGACGATGCGCATCCCGGGTACGCTGGTACTGGTCGGCATATTCTTCGTTGCCTTCGTGCTGTATTACTTCGTCAACTGGAAGTACCTCTCCGAAATCTGGCCGATGCGATAAAATGCGCCGTGAGAAACGGGGCCATGATCGTCGCGGCGATGCTGCTCGCAATGGGAGCGGGCGCATCGACGACTGATCCCGTTGCGCCGGCATTTGACGCGAAGATCGCGCTGCAAGCGAGCCAGGCCGCGATCGGGCGCAGGCTTCCCGATATCACATTCACGGACCAGGGCGGGAAGCTCCGCAAGCTGGCGGAGTTTCGCGGCCGCCCGTTGATCATCAGCCCGGTCTACACCAGCTGCTTCGGCGTGTGCCCGACGACTACGACCTACCTGAGGCAGGTTGCAGAAATGGCCCGCGCGCTGCTTGGGCCCGGATCGTTCAGCGTTCTGACGATCGGCTTTGATACTGCAAATGACACGCCCGGGCGCATGCGTGAATTCGCGGCCGCACGCGGACCATTCCCGCCCGACTGGGAATTCGGTTCCGCGGACGAGGCGACTGCCCGGACACTGCTGGCGGGGGTCGGTTTCACGTATGCGCCGACGTCGCGCGGATTCGATCACACGATCCAGGCGACGATCGTAGATGCCGAGGGCGTCGTGTACCGCCAGGTGTACGGACAGGAATTCGAGCCGCCGCAGCTGGTCGACCCGCTGAAGCGGCTCGCGCTCGGGCAACGGGCGCGCGAGGATACACTGGAGGCCATGATCGACGGCGTGCGCCTGTTCTGCACCGTATTCGACCCGAAGAGCGGACGCTACATGTTCGACTGGTCGATCGTGCTCAGCTTCATGATCGGTGTGCTGTGCTTCACGGGCGTCGCCGTGTTCCTCTGGCGCAGCTGGCGCCAGAAATCGTGATGACGACCCCGCGGCAATGGCTGCGCGCAGCTTTTGGCGCGCTCGAGTCACTATGCTCCCGGGCGTTCACGCCGGCGTGGAATCCCCTGTTGCAGCTCGGGGCGATCGGCTGGTTCTTCTTCTGGGTGGTCGCGGTCAGCGGCATCTACCTGTATGTGTTCTTCGATACGGGCATCACCCGCGCTTATGACACGGTCGAGTCGCTCACCCACGCGCAGCCCTGGGCCGGCGGCGTCATGCGCAGCCTGCATCGCTACGCCTCCGACGGCCTGGTGGTCGTTGCACTGGTGCACCTGCTGCGCGAGTTCGCACTCGACCAGATGCGCGGCAAGCGCTGGTTTGCCTGGATCACGGGATTGCCGCTGCTGATGCTCATCTATGTGAGCGGCATCACCGGTTACTGGCTGGTCTGGGACGTGATGGCGCAGTACGTGGCCGTCACGACCGCGGAACTGCTGGACGTGCTGCCATTGTTCGGGGAGCCCATCTCACGCAACTTCGTCAACGAAGTGTCGCTGTCGAGCCGGTTCTTCACGCTGATGTCGTTCATCCACATCGCGGCACCGCTCTTGCTGCTGCTTTTCATGTGGATCCACATCCACCGGCACGCGGCCGCGCGGATCCAGCCGGCACGCGGGCTCGGCCTGCTGGTGCTGGGTTCGTTGCTGGTGCTCTCCATCGTGCTGCCGGCGGTGAGCCAGGCGCGCGCGAATCTCGATATCGTGCCGGCGACGATTGGGCTCGACTGGTTCTACCTGCCGCTATACCCGCTCGTGCAAGCATGGGGCGGGGTGACGGTCTGGCAATTGCTCGGCGGTACGCTTTTGCTCCTCGGGCTCATGCCGTGGCTGCCACGCAAGAGCGCTCCGCCGGTGGCGCAGGTGAGCCTGCTGAACTGCAATGGCTGCGGTCGATGCGTGACAGATTGCCCGTTTGGAGCGCTGTCGCTGGAGCCGCGCACCGACTGGCAGTCCTACGCGGCCGAGGCCGTCGTGAATGCCGATCGCTGCGTCAGCTGCGGCCTGTGCGTCGGCGCCTGCCCGACCGCGACGCCATTCCGCAGTGCCAGCGTGTTCACGAGCGGCATCGAGCTGCCACAGTTGCCGCTCGTTGCCATCCGCGAGCAATTGAAGAAATCCTGCGCTTCATTGACCGGGCACGATCGGCTCGTGGTCTTTGCATGCGATCACGCCGAAACCATGGGCGAGGATCTGCACCGGAATTCCGCCGTCGCGACGATGCCCTGCGTCGGCATGCTGCCGCCGTCATTCATCGACTTCGTATTTGCGCGCCGAATGGCTGACGGCGTCGTGATTGCGGGCTGTGCAGCGAACAGCTGCTTTCAGCGATTCGGGCAGCGCTGGACCGAGGAGCGAATTGCCGGTCAGCGCGACCCCTGGCTGCGCGCCCGCGTGCCACGCGAGCGCATAGCCGCCTCCTGGGGCGCCGACCTCGCGGCGTTTCGTCGCGGGCTTCCCGGCCTGCCGCCGCTGCGGCTCTCGGGGGACAAGAATGAGAAGGCAGCCCTTTCGCTGGCTGCGCCGCGCTGGCCCGTCGCCGTGCGAGCCGCCGGGGTCGCACTGCTGCTGGGTCTGATCGCGGGGGTAACAGCCGTGCTCGCAACCGAGCCACCCCTGCGCCAGCTCGGTCAGCACGAAGCGGTCCTGCGCCTGTCGATACGGCACGCGACAGCCACCAAGGAGGAATGCAAGCCGCTGACGCCACAGCAGATGATGGAACTGAAGCCCAACATGCGCCGACCCGTCGACTGCGCGCGCGAACGCTGGCCGATTTACGTGGAGCTTGAACGCCAAGGCACGCTGCTTTACAGGGGCACCCACCAGCCCTCGGGCCTCTGGGACGACGGTGCCGCGACCGTGTTCCGGACATTCAGGGTACCCGCGGGCCCGCAGTCCATCGTCGTGCGCATGCGCGACAGTGGCCGCAAGGACGGTTTCGACCAGGTGCGTTCAGGCACAATCGACCTGCAACCAGGCCAGAACTTCGTCATCGGATTCAGGTCTGGCGAAGGGTTTACCTGGCGTTGTGGCATCCATGGAACATCGAGGACATGCCGTGAGCCTGATTGCCTGGCGTAACGAGTTCACGATCGGCCTGCCCGACGTGGACCATGAGCATCGCGAACTGATCGCAATGATCAACACGCTGCATGAATCCCTGGGGCCGGTCGCGGAAGTCGAGCGGATCGTCGCAGCACTCGGCGAGATCCATGCGCGCATCGCAGCGCACTTTGCGCTCGAGGAACGCGAGATGCGCAATCTGAAATACACTTACGCCAGCGAGCACAAGGACGACCACGAACGCCTGCTCGACGACATCCTGGACATCATCGATGCCGTCGAGTCGCCGAACGACTACGATCCCGAGGCGCTCGGCCAACGTCTGTCGAAGTGGTTCACCGAGCATTTCCGCACCCACGACGCGCGCCTGCACCACTGGCTGGTGGGGCGGCGCTGAGCGATTGGCCCGGAGGCGGGCGTGGTCGCGCGGATCAGGTAGGCCGCCGCCCGGTCCGCCTGCGCCGGCCGGGCGCGGCCGCGGAGGCAACGTGCTCTGGTGGTGGTGGCAGCTCCGGCAGTTCAGTCTGCTCGCGCAGGCCGGCCTTGATCAGGCGGCGCATCTCCGCATCGAGTGCCGGATCCGTTTCGAACGGAACATATGCCGCGAGGCGCTGGTCGACCTGATCGCATGCGCGCTGATAGAGATCCTTCGATCCAGCCGTGGCCCAATTCTCGCGGTTTTCCCGGTCGATGACCGGGTCCGTCAGATACAGCTCCTGCGGCCAGTACTTCAAAGTGTGCGGCGCGGTAATCAAGTGGAGGTTCTGCCGGAGGTAGCTCACGAGATCGCCGGCCGGCAGGTCCTCGAGTACGCGGATCTCGCGCACGAAATGCAGACATTGACCGCAGACTTCGTTGTCGAACACCAGCTTCGGCAGGCTGAAGGTCAACACGAAGTCCAGCATGCCGGGACCGGATACCGAGTTGACGCCGGCGAGCGCAGCCAGCATCGCGCTCGTCATGGTTTCGGCGCCCGCCTGCGCATCGAGGAACTTGCCGTCGCTGAGTGCCATGTAGGCCTGGGTCGGCAGGCCCAGCGACCTTGCGATCGCGACATATCCGACATTCAGATGCTGGGCCTCGATGGCGGCCATCGGCGCACTGGCTGCTTTCATGTGGAATGTCGCGGGTGCGCCGCCGAACAGCACCGGCGCTCCGGGCCTGACGATCTGCGCCATCGTGATGCCGGTGAGCACATCCACGCAGTGGAAGACGAGTGCGCCCACCAGCGTCACGGGAGCAATCAGGCCCATCAGCGTGACCGGGACGATCTCGATCGGTATGCCTGCTTCGGCGCAATCGAGCAGGTTCTGGCAGGAATCCTCGCCGAAACGGAAGTTGCCAGTGGCAGTGACGGTGAAGATCGACATCGGCAAGGCGATCAGTTCGGCGCGGTCGCGACGGAAGAGCTGCATCATCTCGACCATGCGGGGAACGCCGTGTTCACCGAATGCGCCCGACACCACCGGCTTTTTCGAGTTGACCATGGCCATGTACAGGCGCCAGGCGTCCGATACCTGCGACTCGATGTCGGCGTTGGTCGAGAACGCCGTGGCGAGGTAGGCAATATGCTGGAGGCCGTCGCACAGTCGGGCGTATTCGACGAAATCGCTCGAGTTGGCGAGCCGGGTCTCGCCATTGCGGTGGTCCATGATCTTGAGCCCGCTCGAGCCGGGCACGAAGTGCACGTTGTACCCACCAATATCCGCGTGTGGCCGTCCATCGCGGTCGTAAAGCGTGAAGGACTTCGGCGCCGTGGCAATGGCGTGATCGACGACTTCCTGCGGAAACAGCACGCGATTGGCTCCGGCCGCTGTTTTCAGGCCGTGATCCAGCAGGCGCTGGCGCATCATTGGGCCGCGGATCTCCATGCCGACTTCGGCCATGATCCTCTTCGCTTCGGTCAGGATCCTGCCGATGAGATCGTCGCTCAGGACATTGATCGTTGGTCTCATGAAACTTCTCCACCTCGATGCGGCTTTCGATTGCTAATCTCTTGCTTCCAGATGCCATTCGCCCGCCGCGCCGTATCCACGGCGCCAGCCACGGTCGAACCGCATCATCCGGGTGGTCTCGTCGGATTCCGCTCCGGCCGCGCACAATAACCGGCGGCCACCCCCTTCGAGGAATCTCATGCCACGGGTCTCGAGGATGGTCAGCGCAGCATCGATGATCGCCTCGACGTGATCGGCGCTGAGGATCTCGATGGGTGCGTAGGGATTGGCCAGACGGCTGAATGGCAGCTGCCTGATCGCCGACACCACGCGCTTCTCCCTGCCACTGCGCCTAATCATGGTGCTTGCCCGTTAAGCACTTCGCCGCAGGTCCGCGATGAACTGCCGGCGCCATTGTTCTGATTCCGCGACTTTGTTGAAACAGAAGAGGTGAAATCCGGCGATACCCAGTTCCGGGTCCGCCATCCGCGGGGCCAGTTCGTACAGGAATCCATCCAGGCGATAGGTTTTCGGCCCGAACAATCGACGAACGATCCGGCCGCGATCGCGCAGGAAACGCAGTGAGGCGCCGACGCCGATGCGCAGCGAAACCTCGAGCAGCGCCGTGCGATCAAAGACTCCTGGCAGGCCGACCCATACGGCAAGGGTAATGCCGCGGGCGCGAATCACACGAAGCCAGGCGGCGATCGCGGCGGCATCGAAGCACATCTGCGTGACCAGGTAGGTCGCGAATGGTTGCTTGGCGGAAAGCTCCTGCAACAAAGTCTCGGGATCAACCGCGGGGTGACCTTCCGGATGGGCAGCGACGCCAATGTGCTTCAGGCGATGGTCGAAATCGGCGATATCGCGCAACAGCTGAACAGCCGTCGTGTATGTGCCGAGCGGCCGTGGAGCATCGCCGCCGGGCACAAAAATGCTCTCGACGCCGAGATCCGCGAGCCGGCGCATGATTTCCTGAAGGTGCGTCTTGTCGCGCACCATCCTTGCAGCGATATGCGGCACGACGCGAAAGCCACGCGCGGTCAGCCGTTCGGTGAATTCCAGCGTGTCGTCGACGCCGCGTTTGGGCGAGCAGGTGATCGCAACATATGAGCCTGCCTCCAGGCTGTCGAGCCGCCGCTCGATGCTCGGGCTCGGGAAGATCTCCATGTAGGTTTCATGGATCGCGTGCGCCAGCGCCTCGCGTTCCGCATCCGGCAATGGCTGTGGTGAAGGCCGGGTCATCGTTCAGCGCCTGGTCCGGCGGCGGCCATTTGTCTGCCCGGTCACCGGCGGAGCTGGCAGATCCAGAATCCGCGCGAGCTCGGTGAATTCATCCGTCTGGTGTGGAATCGCCATGGCCGCAACAAAATGCCGCTGAAAGTCCGCTTCGATGGCCGTCTCGACCTTTTCCACTTGCCGCACGCGCTCCTCGATGAGCGTCCTCGATGCGCGATCGAGAAGCGCAATTCGCGCGCCGGTACCCGCGGCGTTGCCAGCCGACGACACCTGGTCGAGTTGGCAATCCGGAATCATGCCGAGTGCCATCGCGTACTTGACGTCGATGTGCGCGCCGAAAGCGCCGGCAAGCCGGATGCGATCGACACGCGCGACACCAAAGTGGTCCATCAGCAACTTCACACCGGCGTAAAGGGCTGCCTTGGCGAGCTGAATCGCGCGGACGTCATTCTGCCGGATGCGCAGTTCCGGCGGACCGGCGTGCAGCAGATACGCAAAGGTCCGGTCCTCGCTGATGACCCGGCTCGAACGGGCCGCCATCGCAGCCGAAATCGTGCCGTCCGCCAGGATGATCCCCGACAGGAACAACTCGGCGATCGCCTCGATGATGCCGGAGCCGCAGATTCCGGTGACGCCACAGGTCGGCATCTTTTTCACGAAACCAGGATCATCCGACCACAGGTCGCAACCGATGACCTTGAAGCGCGGTTCGAGTGTCTCGCGGTTGATGCGAACCCGTTCGATCGCACCGGGCGCCGCACGTTGTCCCGCGCTGATCTGCGCTCTTTCGAAGGCCGGTCCGGTGGGGCTCGATGCCGCCAGCAGGCGCCGGCTGTTGCCGAGAATGATCTCGGCATTGGTGCCGACATCCACGATCAAGGAAACTTCATCACGGTCCCACGGCGCCTCCGCCAGCAGTACGCCAGCGGCATCCGCGCCAACGTGCCCGGCAATGCAGGGCAGGGCGTAGACCCGGGCGCCGGGATTGATCGCGATGCCGATGCTGGCGGCTGGAAGGCTGATCGCGGCATCGGTCGCGAGTGCAAATGGCGCGGTGCCGAGTTCCACCGGACTCAGCCCCAGCACCAGATGATGCATGATCGGATTGCCGACGACCGTCATCTCCAGCACATCGGCGCTACCGATGCCTGCCTGCGTCGCAGCCTCCGCGACCAGTTCGTTGATGGCACCGCGCACGACGCGGCTCAGTTCGGCCTCGCCGCCGGGATTCATCATGATGTACGAGACCCGGCTCATCAGGTCTTCGCCGAAGCGGATCTGCGGGTTCATGCACGCGGTGCTTGCGACCACCTCACCGCTCGTCAGGTTGCAGAGATGCGCGGCGATGGTGGTCGAACCCACATCCACGGCAATACCGTAGACGCGATCCCTGAAACCCGCCCAGACGGCGATGATTTCCAGATCCTCGCGCACGGCGACCGTCACGCGCCAGTCTTCCTCGCGCAATATCCCCTGCAATTCCCGCAGTACCGGCAGCGCCACGCTGAGACCCTCTAGCCGCCACTCGGTACGCAGGGCCGTAAGCAGACGCTGCAGGTCGCCACTCGGATCCTGCATGCCGGGCTTCGCGACTTCGACAAAGAAGACGCGAACCACGGGGTCGATGTCGATGTCATGCGCCTCAAAGGGCTTGCGCACCACCTGGCGATGCACCTGGCTGTCGGCGGGCACGTCGATCGCGACGTCTGCGAGCACCTGGGCCTGGCAACCGATCCGGCGGTCCGCGCCGATTCCGATGCGGGATCTCAGTCGCGTTTCGGTCGGGCCCACGGCAGACACGTTTTCGGCAAGCGACGCGTTACTGTGCTTCGCCAGTTCGCCGTCCACGACCTGTACCTGGCAGCGGCCGCAGATCGCGCGCCCGCCGCACACGGAATCGAGATCCACGCCGAGACTGCGCGCCGCCGCAAGCACGGTGGTGCCGCGCGGGAATCGGCCGCGGCGCCCGGAGGGCGAGAACACGACCAGCGGGTCGTCTTGCCGGGCGCTGCTCATCGGCCGCTCATGTGGATCGGCCCGGTTCGCCCTGGGAGCGCTGGCGCCGGGTGCTGCGCCGGCCCCGCGCGTCACTGCCTTCCGGCGGTGATTCGCGGTAGTTGCCTATCCAGGCAGCACATTGGGGATCGTGACCCATGATCGCGTTTGCGCCGCGCACCGCCTGCATCAACTCGGGATGCAGCGGATTGGTGATGGCGGAGGTCATGCCGCTTGCGATCGCCATGCTGATGAACGCGGCATTCAGTCCATTGCGGTTGGGAAGGCCGAAGCTCAGGTTTGAGGCGCCGCAGCTGGTGTTGACGCCAAGTTCCTCGCGCAGACGCCGCACCAGTTGCATGACCTGGCGGCCCGCGCTGTTGATCGCGCCGATCGGCATCACCAGCGGATCCACGATCACGTCGCTCGCCGGTATGCCATGGTCCATGGCGCGCTCGACGATCTTGCGCGCCACATTGAAGCGCACATTGATATCCTCGGAAATGCCGGTCTGATCGTTGGAAATTGCGATCACGGCGCAACCGTACTTGCGCACCAGCGGCAGCACGCGTTCGAGCCGCTCGTCTTCGCCGGTGACGGAGTTGAGCAGCGCCTTGCCCTGATATGCGGCAAGTCCCGCTTCGAGCGCCTCGACGTTGGAAGAATCGATGCAAAGCGGCGCATCCGTGATTGACTGCAGGAGTTTGATGCACTCAGCGAGGATCCGCGGTTCGTCAGTGAGCGGGATGCCGGCGTTCACGTCGAGGATGTGCGCGCCGGCCGCCACCTGCGCGAGCGCATCCGCCTGCACCCGGCTGTAGTTGCCGGCTTTCATCTGCTCGGCGAGCAGTGTGCGGCCTGTCGGATTGATGCGCTCGCCGATGACCACGAATGGCTGCTCGAAGCCGATGGTCACCGACTTGTTGTGGGACGTGATTACCGTGTCGGTCATTTTTCTGGGCTCTTCGTGTTCTGGATCAGGCCGCCGGCCTTGATTAGCGTTAAGAGAAACTCATCGAGTCAGCTTTGCCATCTGACGATCTGCTCCGAAATTGCCCGGTTGAACGGTCCATATCCGCAACGATGCCGGTGGTATTCGAGGCCCAGATACTGGGCGTGCGCGCGAGCCTGCCCGTCCAATGCCGGGTCTTCCGCCTGCGACAGGTAGACCAGCCGGCGGTAGTTCTTGAAGTAAGCGCTCATCAGCTCGGGATGACGGTCGAGACCGAGGCCGCGGCGGACCAGCGGGTCGAAATGCCGCACCAGGAAATCGGTCAGATAGAATGTGCCCGGCTCCGCCTCGGCCAGCTCAGCGAACGGCTTGCTGCCGGCATGAAACTCATAGCAGTGCGCGCCGGGCAGGCGCTCGATGCCAAATTCGGCCAGCATCCGGTCGAGCGCGCCGCCGGTGCCGCAGTCGGCGTAGGCAACGAAGATGTGATCGAACTGGCTACGCGCGGAATCGATCACCTGGCGAATTGCCGGTACGATCTGTTCGGGACGATTATGAAGTTCGGCAGGAAGGCAGCGCAGTGTCACATGCGACCAGTTGTTCAGACGTCGCGATTCCGCAAGCTCCTTGCCGAGTGCGCCGCAGCCGATGATCAGTACCGATGGAGTCATCGTGGCGCAGCCGCGCATGCAGGAGTCACGCGCGTGCCGCGCGCCGTTCCTGTAGTAGCCGCTTGGCGACTTCCACGGCAGTGGCCGCGTCCCGGCAATAGGCGTTGGCGCCGACGGCCTTGCCAAACTCTTCATTGAGCGGCGCACCGCCCACCAGCACGATGTACTTGTCGCGCAGGCCCCGCTCCTTGAGCGTGTCGATGACGACTTTCATATACGGCATGGTCGTGGTCAGCAGGGCAGACATTCCGAGGATGTCCGGCTCGTGTTCGCGCAGCGCAGCGATGTACGTATCTGCGTTGGTGTTGATGCCGAGATCGACGACCTCGAAGCCGGCTCCCTCCATCATCATGCCGGCCAGGTTCTTGCCGATGTCGTGGATGTCGCCCTTGACCGTGCCGATTACCATCTTGCCGATCGGTTTCCCACCGGTCGCCGCCAGCAGCGGCTTCAGGATCGCCATGCCCGCTTTCATGGCATTAGCGGCCAGTAGCACCTCCGGCACGAACAGGACGCCGTCACGGAAATCCGCACCGACGATGTTCATGCCGCCGACCAGCGCATCATCGAGCACGCGCCTGGCGTCCCAGCCGCGGTTGAGCAGGATCCCGGTGGCCTCCACTATCTCGTCGGCGAGCCCATCGTAGAGGTCGTCAAACATCTGCTCGACCAGTGCGTCATCCGCCAGGTCGGCGAGTATAAGATCTTGTTTTTCATCTGGTTTCTGCGACATGTGTCCGTCCCGCAGGGTATGCCAAGAGTATCCCGGAGGCACACTAACCAACAAGCTAAACGATCGTTCAACAACAAATCAAGCCGGACTGGAAATCCGGCCCGCCGCCGGCTCAGTCGATCACCTATGGCGATGTAATATGAAAACCCGCATCCATCCTGGTGACACCTGTTGGATCTGTCGCGCCTGCAAGGCCGGCTGCGCATGCTGGGCCCGCGATACTGGCTGACCTGGCTGGGTCTTGGTTGCCTGCGCGCGATCGAGCCGCTGCCTTACACATGGCAGTTGCACATCGGCCGGTTGCTCGGCCGCGTAATCCGGCTGCTGCCGCTCTCCTATGTCCGGATAGCGCGG
>JAQBHG010000048.1:0-4331 GCA_032127975.1 Steroidobacteraceae bacterium | reverse complement strand
GCGATGGGCGCGACCGTCGGCTACAACTACGTGCGCGGCGAATTCCTCGCCGAGCCGTGGCCGCGATTCGAGGCCGCGCTGCGAGAGGCTTATCGCGAGGGCCTGCTCGGCCGCGACATCAAGGGCAGCGGCATCGACTTCGACCTTTACGGCTTCGCGGGCGCAGGTGCATACATCTGCGGCGAGGAAACCGCACTGCTGGAATCACTCGAAGGCAAGCCTGGGAAGCCGCGCTTCAAGCCGCCGTTTCCCGCGAACTTTGGCCTCTACGGCCGGCCCACGACAGTCAACAACACCCAGAGTTTTGCGTCGGTGCCGGCGATCATGCGCAAGGGCGCCAAGTGGTTTGCCGAGCTCGGCGTGCCGAATTCCGGCGGCACGTCGATCTTCTCGGTCTCGGGGCACGTCAGCCGGCCGGGCAACTACGAACTCGCCATGGGCATCCCGTTTCGCGAGTTGCTGGACATCTGCGGCGGCATGCGCGGCGGCCGCCGCCTCAAGGCCGTGATCCCGGGCGGATCGTCGGTGCCGGTGCTTCCGGCAGCGTCGATCATGGATTGCACGATGGACTTCGATTCGCTGCGCAATGCCGGTTCCGCGGTCGGTTCCGCGGCGGTCATCGTGATGGACGAGACCACGTGCATGGTGCGCGTGCTGGAGCGGATCTCGCGCTTCTACATGGCCGAGTCCTGTGGCCAATGCACGCCCTGTCGCGAAGGCACCGGCTGGCTGACGCGCATGTTGCGCCGAATCCTGGCCGGGGAAGGGCGACTCCCGGACCTGGATCTCCTGGTGCAGGTTGCGAACCAGATCGAAGGCCACACGATTTGCGCGCTGGGCGATGCGGCGGCGTGGCCGGTGCAGAGTTTCCTTCGCCACTTTAGGCATGAGTTCGAATACATGATCGAGCACGGCGGCCAGAGCATCGTCGACGCTCCATCGCAGGCCGTCGCATGAGCGACGACCTGGTCAATATCGAAGTTGACGGGCGCCCCCTGCAGGCCCGCAAGGGCCAGATGGTCATGCAGGTCACCGACGTCGCGGGCATTTACATACCGCGCTTCTGCTACCACGAGAAACTGTCGATCGCAGCCAACTGTCGCATGTGCCTGGTCGAGATCGAGAAGGCGCCAAAGCCCATGCCGGCCTGCGCGACACCGGTCACCGAAGGCATGAAGGTCTTCACGCGCTCGCCACGTGCCATCGCCGCCCAGAAAGCGACCATGGAATTCCTGCTGATCAATCACCCGCTCGACTGCCCGATCTGCGACCAGGGAGGCGAGTGCGAGCTGCAGGACCTCGCACTTGGTTTTGGCAGTGCTTCATCACGCTTCGACGAACGCAAGCGTGTGGTCAAGGACAAGAACCTCGGGCCGTTGATATCGACCGACATGACGCGCTGCATCCATTGCACGCGTTGTGTGCGCTTCACCGCCGAAATTGCCGGCTTGCAGGAACTTGGCACGACGGGCCGCGGCGAGGACATGGAGATCGGCACCTGGATCGAGCGAAGCGTCGATCACGAACTGTCCGGCAACGTCATCGACCTGTGCCCGGTCGGCGCCCTGAATTCAAAGCCGTTCCGGCATCGTGCCCGGTCCTGGGAGATGACCGAGCACGCGCTCGTGTCTCCGCACGATGCTACCGGCACGAATCTCTACGGTCATGTGCTGCGCGGTCGCCTGATGCGCGTCGTGCCGCGCCATAATGAGGACATCAACGAGACCTGGATCGCGGACCGCGACCGGTACTCGTACGAGGGAATCTATTCCGCGGATCGCCTGCAGGCGCCGATGATGCGCATCGAGGGTCAGCTGCGCGAAGTGTCCTGGGACCAGGCACTCGCCGCGACTGCCGAGGCCATCAAGGCAGCCGCAAATGGCGATGCCGGCAAGGTTGGATTTCTCGGCTCGCCCGGTTCGACGACCGAAGAGCTGTTCCTGCTCGGACGGCTTGCGCGTGGCATCGGCTCGCACAATATCGACACGCGGCTGCGGCAGCAGGATTTTGCCGACCAGGAGCATGACCCGGCCTACCCGGGGCTGGGCCTTGCGCTGCGTGACATCGAAAAACTCGACGCACTGCTGCTGGCTGGTTGCCACATTCGCCAGGAGGCACCGCTCGTCGCTCACCGGGTTCGCAAGGCGGCGCTTGCCGGGGCGCGCATCAGCCTGCTCGCGACTGCGCCGCAGGAATGCCATTTCCCCGTGACCCGCCAGATCGTCGTCGGCCCAGCGGACCTTCTCGCTGAATTTGCAGGACTGCTGAATGCCGCGGTCGCCCGCAGTGGCCGGCCGGCGCCCGAGTCGATCGCAGGACTGACGGCTTCCGGAATGGCTTCGGATGCGCAGCGCGAAATCGTCGAGACACTTGCCGCGGGGCGCAGTGCGATCCTGCTGGGTGGTGTCGCGATGCGTCACACACGCTACGCTGACTTGCGTGCCGCCGCAGCTGCGCTCGCCGCCCTGACTGGAGCGAAACTGGGCTACCTGCCGGATGGCGGCAATGCTGCGGGCGCCGCGCTTGCTGGCGCGCTGCCGCACCGGCTGCCCGGCGGCCGGCCTGATCCCCAGCCGGGAATGCACGCGCGCCAGATGCTTGAATCAAGCCTGGCGGCCTGCCTGCTGTTTGGCGGCATCGAACCGGAGCACGACCTCGGAGCAGGCGATGCGGCGCGAAACCTGGCGGGCTGCCCGCAACTGATCGCTGTCACACCCTATGCGAGCGCTTCGCTGATGCAGAGCGCGCAGATCCTGTTGCCCATGGGGACATTTGCGGAAACTTCCGGCAGCTACGTCAATGCCGAGGGACGCTGGCAAGAGTTCAATGGCTGCGCGCGCCCGGTCGGGGAAGCGCGGCCCGGCTGGAAGATCCTGCGCGTGCTGGGCAACCTGCTGGATCTCGATGGTTTCGGTTACGAGAGTTCGGCTGAAGTTCTGCAGGAGCTCAGGCGCCAGATCGGCGAAGTTGAATTTGACGGGCGGCTCGACAGCCGCCGTGCGATCAATGCCGGCCGAGGCGGCACGACGAGCGAGCTTCCGATCTATCGCGTCGATGCGATCGTGCGGCGCGCCATGCCACTGCAGTTGACGCGAGCCGGGCAGGCGGCGGGCTGATTCATGGAAAAACTCCTCGCAATGTGGGCTGCGATACCGCCGGATCTCCAGGCGCTGATCATCGTGACCCTGCAGATCGTCGGCGTGATGCTGACGGTCATCATCGCGGTCGCAATGCTGACATTGGCCGAGCGCAAGGTCATCGGCTACATGCAGCTGCGCATCGGCCCGAATCGCGTCACATTCTTCGGCCTGAGGATGCTGCGCGGTATCGCCCAGCCATTCGCCGACGTAGTCAAGCTGCTGCTCAAGGAGATCATCGTGCCGGGCGCCTCGTCGCGCCTTCTGTTCCTGCTGGCACCTTTAATAGTGCTGGTGCCTGCGCTTGCAACCTGGGCTGTCGTGCCGTTCTCGCCGGAATTCGTGCTCGCGGACATCAACGCCGGCCTGCTGTACGTCCTGGCACTGACATCGGTGGGCGTGTACGGCGTGATCCTGGCGGGCTGGGCGAGCAATTCCAAGTACGCGTTTCTCGGCGCCATGCGGTCGGCGGCGCAAATGGTCGCCTATGAAATCGCCATGGGCTTTGCGCTGGTTGGCGTGTTGATGGCTGCGGGCAGCCTCAATCTCGGCGAAATCGTGCGCAGCCAGCAGGGCGGTGTGCTGAGCTGGAACTGGTTCTGGCTGTTCCCGTTATTCATCGTTTACCTGGTTTCCGGCCTGGCGGAGACCAATCGCGCGCCATTCGACGTCGCCGAGGGGGAATCCGAAATCGTCGCAGGCTTCCATGTCGAGTATTCGGGGGCGGCGTTTGCAACGCTTTTTGCACTCCCCGAATACGCGAACATGATCCTGGTATCGCTGCTGTGCCCGGTTTTCTTCTTCGGCGGCTGGTTGTCGCCATTCCAGGGATATCTGCCGGAAGACTGGTTCATCGCGCAGCCCGGTTTCTTCTGGCTGTTCCTGAAGACCTGCTTCTTCCTGTTCGTATTCCTCTGGGTGCGTGCAACATTTCCGCGTTATCGCTACGACCAGATCATGCGGCTCGGCTGGAAAGTGCTGATCCCCATCACGCTGATCTGGATCGGGGTTGAGGCCGTGCTGGCGTGGCTGCGAATCGGCCCGTGGGCGAAGTGAGGCTGTGATGAAACGCATCGGATCGATATTCCGCACGCTGTTTCTGACCGAACTGCTGATCGGGCTTTCGGTGACCCTGCGCAATTTCTTCCGCCGCAAGATCACGCTGAACTATCCCGATGAGAAGACGCCGCAGTC
>JAQBHG010000047.1:0-8346 GCA_032127975.1 Steroidobacteraceae bacterium | reverse complement strand
CTCACGCCCGCCGAAATCGCGCGCCTCCTCGCCGCGGCCGAGGGTCCGCACCGCGACGGCGCGGGGCGACTGATCTCATCGAACTACCGGCTGCTGATCAAGGTCGCGCTGTGGACCGGGATGAGATCCGGCGAACTTCTCGGCCTGCGGTGGGACGACGTGGACTGGCACGGGAAGTTCGTGCAGGTGCGGCGCGCGTGGCGCGAAGGCGCGTTCGTCGCGCCGAAGACGGCCACCTCCGCGCGGCGCATCGACCTGTCCGCCGCGTTGGTCGCGGAACTGCGCGCGTGGCGGCTCGCCTCCCCGACCGGAACCGACGACCTGATCTTCCCGAACCTCGAAGGGAAGCCGATGAGCCATTCAAATCTCTTGCAGCGCGGTTTCTACCCGGCGCTGCGGCGCGCGGGCCTGCGGTCGATCCGGTTCCACGACTTGCGCCATACGTTCGCGTCTCTCCTCCTCGCCAACGGCGAGGACGTCGTCCGGGTGTCGCGGCTCCTCGGCCACGCGTCACCGAAGATCACGCTCGACGTTTATAGCCACGCGTTGCCGACGGCGCACTACGGGACCGCCGAAAAACTGGAGCGACTCCTGAGTGGAAACATTTTGGATACTTCGGCCCCGATCGGGATCGCGACGAGCGCCGAGCCGCTACCGAAAGTGGAACGGATAGAACGACTTAGGATGGTGGCCAGGGGTGGAATTGAACCACCGACACGCGGATTTTCAGTCCGCTGCTCTACCAACTGAGCTACCTGGCCCCGGGCAGGGCGCGTATTAGACTAGCGGCGTACCATTGGCGTCAACAATCTGGTGGATTTGCGGGTGGCCGGGCTTCAATCGACGCCTGCCCCCTTCATTTCGGCGATCAACGGGCCGAGATGGGACGCATAGGATTGCGCGCGACCGCCCGGCTGTTTCAATGGCTGCCTGGCCTGAAGGCTGCTGATCGTCCCGATCACGCGATTGCTCTTCCAGTATTCGCGGCAGGCTTCTTCCCAGTTGAGCCCGCAGGCTGCGAGCAGCGCCGGGCCGGCGACATCGAAATTCGTAACGAAATCCTCGTACTGAATTGTCGTGAACCGGTCGCCCATGACCCGTCCCCAGTGCGCCATGAGACGGGCGTACTCGCCGTAGTAATGGCCGATGTCCTCAAGCCGGTTCGTGAACGGCTGGAATTTCGTGAATTCGTTTCGGTAGATCGAGAGGCCGGTTTCGACGGGGTCCCGCCGCACATGAATGATGCGGGCATCCGGGAACAATTGCAGGATCAAGCCGATGGCGTCGAAATTCCAGGGATTCTTGTCGGTGACGACGGCCGCATCCTTGATGTCCGGCAGTTCCTTTCGGTAGAGCTCGCGCCATTGGGCCCAGGTTCCATCGGGAATGCCGGCCGGCCCGAACTTCCGCGCATTGACCAGAAAGTCCTGCATGATCCAGCGCGCTGCAGCACGTTCCCCGCAAGCGAATGCTTTCGAATGCGCGCCGATGACGCTCTCGATCAGCGTCGTGCCGGATCGCGGCATGCCGACGATGAAAACCGGCGTTGCCCCAGTACCGGCCGCCGCAGGCGGCGGTGCCGAAGCGAACATCGAAATGATTTCGTCGACCTGCTCCTTTCTTGCGGTCCGGTTGTATCGCAGGCCCTCGCGTTCCGAGCGCTCAATTGAAATGCGATTGGCTTGCACATACTTCTCGAATGCCTGGTCAAATTCGCCGCGCGCATCAAGGCAGTCGGCCAGCGCATAAGCAGCGGTGATCCGGTCCTCGACCGGGATGTCCTCGCGGTTTGCCAAGACTTGCAAGGCCTGAAGGTCATCCGACTGCAGTTGACCTGCCGACATTTGCACCAGCGCCTTGTACGTCGAGGCGTCGTCCTTGTTCACCGCCAGCGAGCGCCGGCAATAGGCTTTCGCCTCATCGTAATGTCCCGAGAGCATCAGCCGGACCGCCTGCCCGGAGAGCATCTGGCTGTTTTTCGGATCAAGCTTTTCCGCCTGGTCCAGCGCCTTGGCGGCGCTGTCGAATTCGAGCGCCGAAAGGCACAGCCTGCCGAAGATGGCGAGACCCGCCGCATTGTGTTCAGCCAGATCCAGCGAGGCCCGGAAATTCTGCATGGCCTGCCGCAGGAGGCCCATCTCCAGTCGGGCCTTGGCCAGCGAGCGCCAGGCACCGGGGCTTTTCGGATGCGACTGCGTCCATGCGCCCGCCAGGCGCTCGAGCGTGTCCCATCTGGCCTGCGCCTCGAATATCTCGCAGCCCAGACGGTATATCGCCTCGTGATCGGGCTCCAGCTTGGCGGCATCGCGCAGAATGCGCTCAGCGTCGCCGATTTGCCCGCTATCAAAACTGGCTTGGGCCCATTTGAAGAATAGCGACGCATCGTCGGGCCGGATTCCTGCCGCGCGGCTAAAGTGCCCGGCTGCTTCGCCAAATCTGTTCCGGCGCACTTCAAATTCGCCGAGCCTGTCCCAGGCCCACCAGGCCTTGGGATCTTCCGCGACGATTGCCATCACCATCTGCGCGGCTTGATCGTGCTTGCCCTGAAGCGCAAGGAGTTGTGCGAAATTCATCCGATAGGTGGCATTGGCGGGATCGATGTCCAGCGCCTGGCGCAGCGGTGATTCGGATTCTTCAGCCCGGCCGAGGCTCAGAAGCATCAGTCCATAGGCGCTGTTGGCTTCCGCACTGCGCGGATCCCTGGAAACGGCGTCGCAGAAATGATTGAGGGCCTCGCCGGAACGCCCAGCCTTCCGCGCCGCATGGCCCAGATTCATGGATTCCTGCACTGTTGATTCACCCATGCCGGTTGGCCGATCAGTTCGTCAGCCACCGGATTCCGGCTTGACGAAGCCTTCGGGTGACTTGGATCCCCCGCCAAAGAAGAATTTCTCCATCTCTCCGACCAGGAATTTCCGGGCCTTGGGCTCGAACGTCACCAGCCGGTACTCATTGATGAGCATTGTCTGGTGGGCCAGCCATTTCTGCCAGGCTTCCTTCGAAACGTTTTCGTAGATGCGCTGGCCGAGTTCACCCGGATAGGGCACGCGATCGAGACCCTCTGCCTCGCGACCGAGCATCACGCATTGGACCATTCTTGCCATCGCTGAAGCACGCCTCAATCAGCCGGGAAACGGGTGCCGGCAGTCCGAGGGGCTGCGGCGAGTCGTATGTATACCAGACTGACCCGACCTCCTCCACGCGGGATTTGCCGCGCTTCATATCGAGCACCCACGGCTCGATGTCGAGGTCGAAATGCGTGAATGCATGGCGCAGGACCGGCAGGCGCTCCAGCTGCCCCGTCGTCACGCCGAAAGTCGATGCGCACCAGGCGCGCGCCGCGGCGACTTTGGCAAATTCCGGCGGCGCCCACAAGCCGCCCCAAATGCCCTGGTCGACGCGCCTGCGGAGAAGAATTTCCCGGTCGTTTCGCAGGACGAGGACCATCTTTGTCTGCTGCAATCGCCGAACACCCCGGGCACGTCGCACGGGAAGCTCCTCAGCGCAGCCGGCCGCGAACGCGCGACAGTGCGTGCGGACCGGGCAGCGATCACAACCCGGATCGGCTCGCGTGCAGACTGTCGCACCGAGATCCATGATCGCCTGCGTGTATTGCGCGACCTGTTTCGCCGGTGTGCACTCTTCCGCAAGCCGCCATAACCGCGCCGAGGTTTCCGCATGGCCGGGCCAGTCGCGGATACAGAACACACGTGCGAGCACGCGTTTGACATTTCCGTCCAGTATCGCGTGCCGCTGGCCACGCGCCAGCGCAAGGACTGCGCCCGCTGTCGAGCGCCCGATGCCCGGCAGCGCCATGAGTTCCGCCAGGGTCTCGGGCAACTGTCGATCGGGTCTCAGGACAATCTCGTTCGCCGCGCGATGCAGGTTCCGGGCGCGCGCGTAATAACCGAGCCCCGACCAAAGATGCAGGACTTCATCGAGCGAGGCGGCAGCAAGCGATCCGACGTCGGGGAATCTCGCGATGAATCGCTCAAAATAGGGGATGGCGGTCTCGACCTGGGTCTGCTGCAGCATGACTTCTGAGATCCAGACGCGATAAGGCGTCGGGTCCGATTGCCAGGGCAGGTGCCTGCGGCCGTGCCGCCTGAACCACGGCAGCAGGCGCGCGGCGAGAACCGCAGTATCCGGAATTTCTTTCATCCGGTGCCGGGACCGGCGCGCATTTCAATTGCGCGGAACATTTCCAGCGTACCTTCGCGCAAGGTCGTGTACATCGCCTTGCGCACGAGCCAACGCGGCATCCAGAACGAGGGATCGAATTCATTCCGGTACTGGACGTGCGTGCCGCGGTCCCGGGCCTCGACGGTGATCACGGTCAATCCGTACCTCACATCGCCCTCGCCCGGTATTGCGGTCGCGACCAGCCGTCCCGGCTTCTCGACCAGCACTTCATAGCGATCCATGGTCCGGCAGAACACGAATCCCACGCAGCCGCGAAGCCGCGTGAACAACAGGGGCTTTCCGTCGCGCGTGCTGCGGCGTGCGAGGAGGATACGCGAGTCGAGGGCAGGATAATTCTCGAAGTCCATCAGCACGCGCATGACCGCGCCCGGCTCCGCTGCAAGCTGCCCGTCGAACTCCACGACGTAGCGCCGGCCCTGCTCGCCCACCTCCAGCTTCGACACGTCGATGGCGTCAGCGACGCCGCCGGCGGCAAGCGCCGCTATTGCCGACAAGACAGCCAGGATTGGCAGGCTCACGGATCCGATCCGCTACCGCGCTCGACCTTCAACAATGCGTCACGTAGCTTCGCTCCGGCGATGCGCGCCTCGGCAATGCGGATCTCGGCGTCGATGTCGAGCTTGCCAAGTTCCGCAATCGATTCTTCCAGCGTTGCCTTCTTCTCGCTTCGGGTCTTCGACTCCGGCGCCAGGTATCGGTCGAGATCGATCTGATCGGCGCGGATCCGGATCTTCCGGAATTGCGGGATGACCGCGCCGCTCCACTGCGTATCGTCCAGCTGCCCTTCCATGGGATCCAGTTGCAGCAGGCCCTGGTCGAGCCGGCCCTTTGCGGTGAACTGCATCGTATGGAAGACGCCGGGATCCGCGGTTGCCGGCAGCGGGTGGCCAAATGCGATCGTGGTGGAGCGCGGCGAAAATGGCAGGGCTGTCAAGGTAAAGACCACGCCCGTTCCGCGATCGCCGGATTCCGAGCGCAACTCAAACTCGCTGCGGACGCCCGCAATCGTCATGGTCCCATGCTTGATTTCGGCCACACCGGACTTCCCATCGAAGCTTGCGACCCCGATGCCGCCCTCGAGTTCAATGCCTGCCAGTGGAAGGGGATCTCCGCCCACCCAGCCGCGCAGCGCCAGGTCGCGTGCCAGGTAATGGCCGGCATCCGGATCGATCTGACCGCGTCCCTTGAGGGCGAAATGCAGGGTCTGGTCGCCGCTGACACCTGCGAACCGCAGGTCAATGGGGAAGTCCGCGGCCGGCGCGATGGGCCCCGCTTCGATCGTGATCGCAGTCAGGCGAAAACTCAGGTTCGAGGCGGCGTCGTAGAACTCGAGCGCGCTATTGTCGATGCGTAGCCGTCCGATCGACCAGTTCGACGCCCCTTCCCCGCCCAGGCTCGAGAGACGATCGATCAGCGCGGACCAGTTGTCGGACCCGTCGGCGATGAATGCCGGGCGCACGGTCGCGTCCGAGATCGCAATCAATCGCAAGGCCAGTTCGCCGCCGAACAGGATTCCCCATGAAATACCGACACGCGCGTTGCCGATATCGATTAGCGGATCGTCATCAAAACCGGGTGGCTGCGCAATCGCAATCCCATCCAGTTGCAGCGCCGGCGTCGGCAGGAATCCGACGGAGAGTCCGGCGACGCTGACCGGCAAGCCGGTCAGTTCCCCGAGGTAATCGGCTGCGGCCCGGCGTGCCGTGTCGGTACGCACGCCGATCCATAGGACCGCCGCGGCGAGCAGCACGAAGGCCGCGATGGCGGCCAGGGTCAACGCGACGGTTTTTTTCCTGAGGCGCATGAATCCGGGGGTTCGGAAGAACCCCCGGATTCTAGCTTAGCGATTCTGGCTTAGCGGTCGCAGATACTGATGTCGCCGCTCAACGACTGGATGCTCACTCGGGTCCCGCCGCTGCCCTGGGTGAAACTCAGCTCGCTGCCAGGCCCATAGCGGTTCTTGCTGCGGGCCTCCGGACCGAAGCAGGCACCGATGTCGCCGCTAAAGGTCTCGAGGTCGAATTCGGCGTTCACCGGCGGCTTCATCGTCATTTTGATCGTGCCGCTGACGGTTTCCATCTCGACCCGGGCAGACGCCATGAGTTCGACGCGCGCGTCGATGTCTCCCGAAATCGACCGGGCGTTCAGCCGCTCGCCGGCCGTCAGGTTGATCCTGAGGTCGCCGCTCACCACCTCGCCGTCGTAGCTGCCGCGGATGCCAGCGGCCGAGATCAGGCCGCTGACGCTCTCGACGGACACCGAGGCCTTGCCGCCGGTGCCACTGATCGTGCCGTCGCCGCTGACCGTGCTCAGCTTGACCGGTGCGTCGTAGGCCTGGGTCCGGACCTCGCCGCTGACGGACTCGAGCCGCTGCTCGCCAAGGACGCCCGAAACGGATATATCGGCGCTGACGGTCTCCGCCGAAAGCCGTGCTCCCTTCGGGACCTTGAGAATCAGGATCGCGTCGTCCGAGCCGTTGAAGTGGCGATCCGGACGGACGACCTTTATTCGAACCTGCCGCTCGGTCGCCTCGAATTCAAGCCGGTCCTTGTCGCTTTCGAGACTTGCGGTCAGCTCGACTTCATTGCGGTCCCAGGCGGTCACGTCGACGCGGCCCTCGATGTTGGATACGTCGATGGCAACATCCGCGGCGACGTTCGCGCGCTTGCTCAGGTTCTGGCTGGCATCGGCGAGCGGTGAGGCTGCCAGCAGTACTGCCGCCACAGCCAGGGAAATCCGGATCGTCATTTCAGGTCCTCCTCGTAAGAGCGTCACCGGCGGTGACGACCTTTGAATAGATTTTCAGTTCATCCCGGTAGGTGCTGAGCAGCAGGCCAGTCAGCAAACCGCTCGCCGGGTCCTGGGCCAGCGCCGCGCCGATCTCGTCCGCGGCACGCTGGATGATCGCGAGATTCTTGATCACCGCTGCGCGCGTCTCGGGTGGCATTTGATCGAGCCGCTGCCTGAACTGCGCCAGCAAGTCATCGCGCGCCTTCAGCTGCGCGGCGCCCAGCGCCGAGCCGGGGCCATAATTCACCGGCACCAGCTCTGCCTGAGTCGCGACAACGCTTGCGAGTGCCCTATCGCCCGCCGCCGGGCCCGGATCGCGCATCAGGCTCCAGGTCAAAAGCGCCGATACCGACGCGACCACGAAACCGGCCGCAAGCGCCATGGGCCAGTTGATCCGCCGCGGTTCGACCTGCGCCTGATCCGCAAGCTTCGCCCGGATCGCGGGCCACAAGTCCCGGGGCGGCGCAATCTCCCGCGGCAGTTTTGATGCCTGCGCAAGCAACGCGTCCTTCTGCGGTCCGCGATCAAATTGAATTGTCGTCATGTGTGCTGCTCCACGTGCAGGCGTGCGCGCATCAGCTGCCGCGCACGGTGCAACTGCGCCTTGCAGGTTCCGACCGCGAGATCGAGCATCCCCGCCGCTTCTTCGTGGCTGTATCCGTAGATCCCGTGCAGGACCATGATGTCGCGCGCGCCCGGCGGAAGCGCCGAGATCGCGCGTTCGAGGTCGATCGGTGTCGCGTCGTCCAGTTGCTGGTCTGCGGCAAAATCCATCGTCCCGCCTTCGTCGTCGGTCATGCTGACCTCGTTGCGTCCCAGCGGCGCGCGCCTTTGCGCCAGCACCGCGTTGACGGCGATCCGGTGCAGCCAGCTTGAGAAGCGGCTGCGACCTTCATATCCGGGCAGGCTGCGCCATGCATTCACGAATGTGTCCTGCGTCAGGTCTTCCGCCGTCGCGGGGTTGCCGGTCATGCGCAGGCACAGTCCGTAGACGCGGCCGACATGGTCCCGGTAAAGGCCTTCAAAGGCCGCAACATCGCCATTCCTGGCGCGCGCGACCCGCTCGGCCTCATCGCCCATGGCATCCTTCGCCGGTTCCGTCACCCTGCCCCCTTGAGCTTCCATGGACTTAGAGACATCCGGGCCCTGAAAGGTTGGAATTCGTACAGTAGTACAATCCGGGCGCTGAACCGCGGAGAGAAACCATTGCCATTTGCGACGATCACCGGCTGGGGCAAGTGCATGCCACCGGCCATCCTTTCCAACGCTGACCTGGCGACTTTTCTCGACACCGACGATGAATGGATCCGGTCACGGACCGGTATCCACGAACGGCGCGTGTCGCATGTGTCA
>JAQBHG010000046.1:0-4277 GCA_032127975.1 Steroidobacteraceae bacterium | reverse complement strand
CGACCTCGAAGCGCTCGCCGAGGTGAAGCTCGCGGTGGCGCGCGCGCTCGGCACGGCCGGTCTCCTCGTCGTGAACGCCGACGATGCGTTGCTCGCCCGCAAGGCGGCGACCGCTGGCAAGCTCCTCGGCTGGTTCGCCCTCGATGCCGATCACCCGTTGCTCGCGGTGCACCGGGAGGCGGGCGGCGCCACCTCCGGCGTGCGCGCCGGCCGGCTGGTGCTTGCACTGCACGGCCGCGAGCAGGACCTCGGGGCGATCGAGGCGATGCCGCTCACCGCCGGCGGTCACTCTTTATTCAATGTGTCGAATCTCGCGACCGCTGCGCTCGGCGCGGCGGCTCTCGGCGTCGAACCCGCGACAATCGCCGGCGTGTTCGCGCGCTTCGGCGCCGATCCCGAAGATAACGCCGGGCGGCTCATGCGCTACGAACTGGGCGGCCTCAACCTGATCGTGGATTTCGCGCACAACCCCGCCGCGCTCGCGGGTCTGGTCGATTTCGCGCAGCACCTGCGGGGTGCAGGCCGACTGGCGCTCCTGCTCGGTCAGGCCGGCAATCGCGAGGACACGGACATCGACCGGCTCGCCGCCGTCGCGGCCGCGGCGCGGCCCGACCTCGTCGTCGTCAAGGAGCTCGGAGGCTACCTGCGTGGCCGCGACAGCGGCGAAGTGCCAGCGATCCTCCGCCGCGCGCTGGCACGTGCGGGCGTGGCGGAGCGCTCGATCGCGGATGCCGGTGACGAAGATCGCGCTGTGCGTCAGGCGCTCGCCTGGGCACGGCCGGGCGACGTGCTCGTGCTCCAACTGCTTTCCAAGGAGGGTCGCGGCCACGCGCTCGCCCTGATCGAGCGGCTCCGCCGCGACGGCTGGAAAGCCGGTCTGCCCGTGCCCTGAGGTATCGTGACGCATGGCCGGCCGCATACCGCAAGCCTTCATCGACGACCTGATCGCGCGCACGGACATCGTGGAGCTGATCGGCGGCCGCGTGCAGCTCAAAAAAGCCGGTCGCGAGTGGAAAGCCTGCTGCCCCTTCCACAATGAAAAGACGCCGTCGTTCTGGGTGAGCCCGGACAAGCAGTTCTATCACTGCTTCGGTTGCGGCGCGCACGGCACCGCGCTCGGCTTCCTGATGGAGCACGACAAGCTGCCGTTTCCCGATGCGGTCGAGGAACTGGCCTCGCGGCTCGGGCTCGAGGTGCCCCGCGAAGACGACGGACGCGCCGCGCGCGCGCGGCCGGGCGATGGCCTGCATGAACTCCTCGCGCAAGTGACGCAGTTCTACCGCGATTGCCTGCGTGAATCGGCGCGCGCGAAGAAGTATCTCGGGGATCGCGGCATCACGGCGGAGAGCTGCGTGAAATTCGCGGTCGGTTACGCGCCCGATGCCTGGGACTCGGTGCTGAAGCGTTTCGGCGGCAGCGCGGAACGCGAACACGCGCTGCTGGAGGCCGGTCTCGTCGTCGAGCGAAGCGGCAAGGGTGAGTCGGGCCACTACGATCGCTTCCGGGATCGCGTGATGTTCCCGATCCGCGACGCGCGCGGGCGGGTGATCGCCTTTGGCGGCCGGATCATCGACAAGGGCGAGCCGAAGTACTTGAACTCGCCCGAGACAGCGCTATTCCACAAGGGTCGCGAACTCTACGGCCTGTACGAGGCACGCCAGGCGCTGCGCAAGATCGAGCGGCTGCTGGTGGTCGAGGGCTATGTTGATGTCGCGCGGCTGGCGCAATCGGGCATCGCGTATGCGGTCGCGACACTCGGCACGGCGACTACACCTGAGCACCTGAACCGGCTGTTTCGGGTGACCAGCGAACTCGTGTTCTGCTTCGACGGCGATCGCGCGGGCCGCGCGGCGGCCTGGCGGGCTCTCGAGAATGCGCTCGAGCACGCGCGCGACGGCCGACAGCTGCGCTTCCTGTTCCTGCCCGATGGCCATGACCCGGACACGCTGGTCGGCGAAGAAGGTCCGGAAGCCTTCGAGGCGCGTCTCGCCACGGCGCAGCCGCTGTCGGAATTCCTGGTGACGCAACTGGCGACGCAGGCGGACCTGGCGAATGTCGACGGCCGCGCGCGCCTTGCCGAACTTGTGCGGCCGCTGCTCGCGCGCGTGCCGGCCGGCGTTTATCACGAGTTGCTGCTGGAACGCCTCGCCCAGGAAGTCCGTATGCCGGCCGGGCGTCTTGCCGAATTGCTGAGGGGTCGGCCGGAAAAGCCGCGCAGTCGCAGGCCTTCGCCAGGCCGGACGCCGGTCTCGGCAGGGCGCCACCCCTTGCTGACCCAGGCCATCATGCTGCTCCTGCACCATCCATCGGCCGCGCGCGCGGTCGCGGAACCGCCGGCTTTCCTGCAGGGTGACTACAAGGGCTTTTCTGTGCTGCTCGAGCTGCTGGAGATGGCCAAGGCCGCGCCGGAACTCAACACGGCGCAGTTGATCGAACGCTGGCGAGAGCGCCCGGAGGGTGCACGGCTCGCCGAGCTTGCCGCCGAGGAATCGCTGGTTCGCGATGGGCGGGCCGCGGGTCGCGACCTGGTCATGGCGCTCAAGCGCATGGCGGCGGAATTCGGCCCGGACAAGCGCCTGAACGAGCTGATCGCGGTTTCGCGGGAGCGCAAGCTCACGAACGAAGAACAACAGGAATTTCAACGACTTCTGGGCAATCGCGGCGGCACGGCGGGCGCCTGATCAGGACAGGCCTACAGAGACGGCAGGCCGCCCTGACTGTATAATGCGCGGCTCTTTTTGCCCGCCCCAAACCTAGGTGAGCCACCCAGTGAGCGAGAAAAAGCTCCCGATCATTCCTGAAGACCGCCAGTCGCAGCTCAAGCTGCTGATTGCGCGCGGCAAGGAACAGGGCTACCTGACCTACGCCGAGGTCAACGACCACCTGCCGCCGGAAATCGTCGATCCGGAGCAGATCGAAGACATCGTCAACACGATCAACGACATGGGCATCACGGTGTATGAAAAAGCACCTGACGCCGAGGCCTTGCTGCTGACCGACGCTTCCGCTCCCGATGAAGAGGCCGTCGAAGAAGCCGCTGCCGCACTCGCCATCGCCGATTCGGAGTTCGGCCGCACGACCGATCCGGTGCGCATGTACATGCGCGAAATGGGCACGGTCGAGCTGCTGACACGCGAAGGCGAGATCCGCATCGCCAAGCGCATCGAGGAAGGCCTCGACCAGGTGCGCTCCGCACTCGCCTATTACCCGCCGACCTACGACTTCCTGCTCGGCACGTACGAGCCGGTCAAGGCCGGCCAGGGCCGCCTGACCGACATCATCGTCGGCTTTCTCGATCCGAATGCGCCGGATGAAATCGCCCAACCGCACAATCCGAAGACCGTCGTCAAGAAGGAAGAACCCAAGTCCGATGACGAGGAAGAGGACGAAGATTCCAACGAAGACGAAGAAGTCGTAGACACCGGGCCGGATCCGGAAGAAACCGCGCGGCGCTTCGCCGCGATCGGCCGCCTGCACAACCAGATCGCCAAGGGCCTGACGACCGCACGCGGCGCCAAGGAACCCAAGATCGTCCGCGCCCGCAAGAAACTGTCGGGCCAATTCATGGAACTGAAGCTCGCGCCGCGCATGTTCGATGCGCTGGTCGGGAACCTGCGCAGCCACGTGGACGAGGTGCGCCGTCTCGAGCGCGAGATCATGACGATCTGCGTGCGCCAGGCCGGCATGCCGCGCAAGGATTTCATCGCGACCTTCCCGAAGAACGAAACCAACACGCGCTGGATCGACAAGCACATCCGCGCCAAGCGCAAGCATTCGGCTGCGCTCGGCCGGCTCAAGGAAGAAGTCACGCGCCGGCAGCACGACCTCAAGGCCCTCGAAAAGCGCCTGACACGCTCGATCCAGGAGCTGAAGTCCGTCAATCGCGACATCGCGACCGGCGAGGCAATGGCTCGGCGTGCGAAGAAGGAGATGGTCGAGGCCAACCTGCGCCTCGTGATATCGATCGCGAAGAAGTACACGAATCGCGGCCTGCAGTTCCTGGACCTGATCCAGGAAGGCAACATCGGCCTGATGAAGGCCGTCGACAAGTTCGAATACCGGCGCGGCTACAAGTTTTCGACCTACGCGACCTGGTGGATCCGCCAGGCCATCACGCGCTCGATCGCAGACCAGGCGCGCACCATCCGCATCCCGGTGCACATGATCGAGACCATCAACAAGCTGAACCGCATTTCGCGGCAGATGCTGCAGGAGATGGGCCGCGAGCCGACACCGGACGAGCTGGCCGAGCGCATGGAAATGCCCGAGGACAAGGT
>JAQBHG010000045.1:0-9891 GCA_032127975.1 Steroidobacteraceae bacterium | reverse complement strand
GCTTTCCGCATCCAGCTTGCTCAGCACTGTACGCAGCTGACCTTGATGGATCCGTTCTTCTGGTGCGGAATTGCGGTGATGTCTGTGTGGCACCCGACGCAGAGCTGCTTTCCGTGCGCGCTTTCTTCAAATTTCTCCCTCATCACATGCAGCGGGCGCATCTGCCCATCTGCATCCGCCATCGCAAAGCTTTCGTTACCGTGACACGCCAGACACAATGAGTTGTCGGCGCCGATAGCAAGCTGGGGCGCGGCGGACATGATGACGCCCGCCACGATCCATGCGGCAAATGCTGCAAAACGCATGGCAGGCGCTGCCTGCAACATCATGACGTGTCGCTGGTGGGCGACGGCGTCAATCGCTTCTCCCAGGGCGGAAACAGCTTGACGGCCAGCCACAACAGGATCAGCGGCAAGATGACCAGCGAAGCCGCGGCCAAGAGGCCTTCCCGGCCGCCGATGGTCGGCTGATAGTCGACCAGTCCCTTGCCGGTCTTCGCGATCTCCTGTCCGCCGATGACCACGTTCCAGCGCATCATCAATACCGCAAACAGCACGAGCGTGGCACAGGTGGTGACTCCGGCAACCAGCGCGCGGCCGGTGGTGCCCCGCCAGATCAAGTACGACAACAGGGTAAGGGGAATCACGGAACCAACACAAAATTGCAGGACAAAGAAGGTAATCAAAAGCGGACCCCTGACGTATTCCATGATGATCTCGATTCCCTCCCGGCCGCGATAGACGAGGCTGGCAAACTCCACGCCCTCGAGCAGCAGCGTAAACATCATGAAGCCCCAGAGCGCATACGCCATGCCCTTCAGGCAGGGCAGGTCGACTGGAACCTTGCGCAGCCTGCAGGATACGACATAGATCACGATCAACAACGCCGTGCCGGAGATGATGGCGGAAAACAGGAACACGAGCGGCATGAGGTCGGAGGACCACCATTCGCGGGCCTTCAGCGACCCGAACACAAAGCCGATGTAGCCATGCAAGCCGTGGGCGGAGGGGATCCCGATGACGGCGAGCGCAAATATCCACTTGCGGTCGTAACTCATCGCCTTCTCGGACAGGTCGTAGGACCCGAGCGACAGCAACTGATAGAACCACCGCAGCGGCCCCTTGCCTTCCTGCGCCTGTTGCACGATGTAGGGACGGTACACGAACCAGGTTTCCAGTATCAGCAGGATGACGTAGAAGCCGGCCGCATAACCGAAGATGGCGAAGGCGGAGGTCCAGTGCGGCGTGATCATGGAGTTGAGCGCTCGCTCCGGATGGCCGAGATGCAGCAAGAGCGGCATCGGTACGATGAGCATGCAGCACAGCGAAGTGAGCAGGGCAAGGTGTGCCACGGGCTTGAAGCGCTCCATCCCGAATACCTGGTACATGCTCGATACGGTGAACGCCCCGGCCACCAGCCCCGTCAGGTAGGGGTAGACGACGATGAGTACCGTCCACGGGATGATCGTCTCGTTGGGGTAAACGTAGCCGGTGAACGGGGCAGCGTGAACGAGCGTCTCCACTAGACGACTTCCTTGTCGATGCCGACGTAAAAGACATTCGGGGCATTGCCGGACTCCGGCCTGAGCACCTGCACGCGGTTGTTACGGATGAAAAGGCTGATCGGGCTCTGTTTGTCCTTCAGGTCGCCGAAGATGCGCGCGCCGACCGGACAGACCTCGACGCATGCGGGCTGCAGCCCTTTGGTGATGCGGTGATAGCACCACGTGCACTTGTCCGAGACCCGATGTTCGTCGTTGAAATAGCGTGCGCCGTAGGGGCAGGCCTGCACGCAATAGCGGCAGCCGATGCAGTAGTCGTGATCGATGAGCACGACGCCGTCCTCGGTCCGGTAGGTAGCACCGACCGGGCACACTTGCACGCAGGCCGGATGCGTGCAGTGGTTGCACAGCTTGGGCACGAAGAAGGCCTTCTCGACCTTTGCGTCCTTGTAGCGGTTGGCGAATCGATATTCGCCTTCCGAGCCCGATGCTTCGATATTCACGGGATCGTGATGACTGTCGACGCGCGCCCTCGTTTCGCCTTCCAGGTAGACGTAGCGCTCGACCCAGGTTCGGAAGTGATGTGCGTCCCCGGCGACACCGTTCTCGCGCTTGCAGGCCTCGACGCAACGCAGACAGCCGATGCACTTCGTGGCATCGACGCCGAAAGCCCACTGGTGTTTGGTCCAGTCGTAATCCGGGGTAGGGAATGATTCGGTCGCGGCAGGTGACTCGCTCTTTGCCGATGACTCCTGCGCAACGCCCAGGGCCCCGAGGCCTGCAACGGCACCGGTGTAGGTCGCAGCCAATCCGAGCTGGCTGAGGAACGCGCGGCGCGCGTCAGATGGAGGTTTGATCGTGTCGCTCATGAGCCTTCCTTCATCGGGTTGCGGGGCCGCAGTTCTGCCCTGCGTAGTAGGCGGCGAGGTTCGAAATGTCCGCGTCGCTCAGGCTGCGGGCGACGCCTGCCATCATCGGGTCCTTGCGCAGGCCGGCCCTGAAGGCCTTGAGCGCATTCACCAGGTAAGCGGGCTTTTGTCCGGCAATACTCGGCCAGGCAGGATTACTCGCGATGCCCGTCTCGCCGTGACAGGCCGTGCAGTTGCCTGCCAGGGCCTTGCCGGCCGCCGCATCGCCGATATCGGTGTTGCCCGGCGCCGCCATGCAACTCAGGCCGCCGTAGTAGGCTGCAAAATCCTGCACATCGGCATCGCTCAGCGATTGCGCGATGGGCGTCATCATCACATCCTTCTGCGCGCCGGACTTGTACGCCCCGAGTATCCGGGCAAGGTAAGCGGCATGCTGCCCGGCCAGGTTCGGCCAGGTGTCGTTCGGGCTGATGCCATTGGCGCCGTGACAACTGCTGCAGGCAGCCGCGCGTTTCGCGCCTGCCGCGGCGTCACCGGCAACCATCACCGCCGCGCTCACGATCTTGGGTGAGTGGGGATTGTGGCAAACGATGCATTGCTGGCCCGATGAGTGCTGGGCCACGTCTACTTGTGGCTGGGTGCCCGGCCGCCCCGGCATCGCCTCGTGGCACAAGCTGCACAGCTTTGCCGTGTCAGTGGGAATCGGCAGCTTGCCGTTCTGGGGATGCCCCAGGGCCGCGCCATGGCAGACCTCGCAGCTCACCGACTTGTGGTTATTGGCCGACCACTGCGCGTGACGTTCCGCGTGACAACCCTGGCAATAGCCTGGTGTCTGGAAGACCGGTTCCTGGGAGGCAAGTTCAGGAACCGAGTCGGCGCGATACGGGCCGTACTGGTAGAACGACTCGCTGGTGAAGAAAATCTTCGCGGCGTATCCGAGCACCGCAGCGCCGGCCATGAGCAACAAAAGACGAACGATGTGCTTGGGCATGGACTTCCGCCTTGCAGAGAGCGCCCCGGCGCACCTCCATTGACATTTGCACGCGGTCTAGTTGTTCTTCGCGCCTTCCTGCACCCAGACGCGAAGTGTTTCGATCTCGCGGTCGCTGAGCTTCTCGCGTCCGTGCGGCATGTGGATCGAGGGGTTCGCGCGTCCCTCGACAAGCATGTTCAAAGTGCTGGTAAGCGGATCGCCGGGAATCACCAATGCCCCGTACTTGCCACCCTTCATCAGGGTTTCGTAGCTGCTCACGTCGAAGCTGCTTGCGATGTAGCCGGGCGCACCCGGAACGTGACATTCCATGCAGCGCTCCTTGAGTATCGGCTGCACGTCAGCGCTGAAACTCACATTCCTCGGTGCGCACGCGAGCAGCATGGACCCGCAGACGATCATCGCCCCGCAGTAACCGACGTGCCTGATCATTGGCGAACCTCCGGTGGGGTGCCCGCCCGGGCAGTTACTTCATCTGGCCGATGATGTACTCGATCGCAGCCTGGACATCCGCTTCCGACGCGGCGCCACCCTGGGGCGGCATCGGCGCTTTGCCTTTCATGACGGACGCCGTCAGGTCCGCAGCTCCCCGTTTGACGAGCGGGGCCCAGGCCGCCTTGTCGCCGGTCTTCGGCGCCATGACCGCGTGGCAACCGGCGCAGGTCTTGTCCCATACAGTCTTGCCGTCGGCAGCGACGGCTGAATCGGCTGCCAACGACGCAATTGCCGCCCCGAGAACAACGAGCATTACCCGATTCATTTCGCTCTCCTTTTCAGAAATCAACTGTTCCTGGGGTGACTAAAAATCCGAGTCCGGAAAAGCTGCGCGCAAGCTCTTGTGCGACACTTCCCGAGCATAAGTTACCATCCCGAGATATTTCCGAGTTGACCTGTATCAAGTGGGGCGGCTAAAAGCGGCTTAATTTCGGCTAATTTGTCCGTTTTGCCGCCAAGGCATTGGATAGTATGTCAAGGCTGCCCGATGGACCGTTCGAGGTGGGATCTATGACACGAGGCGTGAGGGCTGCTCTGGGTCCGTTCCTGATCATTGTCGCCGGAATCATCAGTGCAGGGTCGTCCCCTGCAGGCATGGCCGCGACCGAGACGGTGCAGCCTGGTGCGACCGACGATTTCCGTGCCGCGTATGCGACTCCGCAGGATGTAGCCGAGGGCAAGCGTTTGGCGGACGCCTCGTGTGCCCGCTGCCACGGCCAGATCGGTATCAGCACGGCAAAGGGCGTGCCGCATCTCGCCGGCCAACGCGCCGTGTACCTGCACATCGAGCTGCAGGCTTACAAGTCCGGAACTCGGGGCAGGAACATGATGGCCGACGCCGCCAAGTTCCTGTCCGACGATGCGCTGGTCAAGGTGGCAGCCTACTATGCCAGCCTCGACCCTGCCCAACCCGCGCCGGCGGCCACGACCAAGCCTGCTGCGGCGGCGACTGATCCTGTCAGCGCCGGAAAAGCGGCTTCGGCCAGTTGTGCAGGCTGTCACGGTGAGGCCGGGATCAGCAAGATCCCAGGCATGCCAAGCCTGGTTGGACTTGATCCCAAGTACCTGGTCGCGGCCTTGAACGGCTACAAGAACGGCCAGCGCAAGCACGGCATGATGCAGGCATTTGTGGCGGGACTCGGCGAGACAGACGTGAATAACATTTCGCTTTTCTACGCCGCGCAGAAAGCGGCAAAGGCGCAGACTCCCGCGCCCGGAAACCAGGCAGCCGGCAAGACCGCCGCTGCTGCGTGCGCCGCGTGCCATGGTGAGGCCGGTGTCGGCACGGGCACTGCACCAGGTCTCGCTGGCCAGGATGCGCAGTACTTCGTGGCGGCGATGGCTGCATACAAGGATGGATCGCGCGCCGACCCAATCATGAAGGGTCCGGCAGCATCCACCAGCGACGCCGTCGCGAAGGACCTGGCCGCCTATTACGCAAGCCTGCAGCCGCAACAGCCAAGAATAAGCAAGACTCTCAGTACCGCCGACTGGGCGCGACGTTGTGATCGCTGCCACGGCATCAATGGCAATAGCACCGACCCGCGATTGCCGGCGCTTGCCGCACAGCGCCTGGATTACCTGGAAACAGTCTTGGATGCCTATCGAACAGGCGCACGCAAGAGCCCGGCGATGGCTGCCATGTCGACCGTGTTGACGGAGGCAAGTGTCAAGGATATCGCGGCCTACTATTCGCGCCAGAAGGCGCGGGCTGTCGTTTACGTCGTGCTGCCTGCAGGAAAGTAGGCCAGGCGCGCCTGACTGAACCGGCCCGAAAAACCGAAGGGAACCGACGATGACCGAAGCCCCGCTGCACCGGCAATATCGCCACTATTCCGAGCTGCCTTACAGCCTGCGTGCGCTGTACACGGCGGTGCTCATCATGTTGAGCCTGGGTTACATGTTTGCGCTTCTCTACCTGTTCCATACCTACTCCGGGCGTGACGGTGATCCGAGCGGCATGTCATACGAGGATCTCGTCATTGCCTACACCGGCAGCGGCGATGCCTCGCGTCTCGAGTCGGCTCTGCGCGGGCCGATGTCCACGATGTTGCCGGCTGACGAACTCAACAGAATCGTTGAATGGGTCCAGCAAGGCTCGGATCGTTCCGGGTACGAGACGCTGATCAGGCCGGTCATGGATGAGCGCTGCATGAGCTGCCACGATGGCAGCAATCCGCACCTGGCAAACCTTTCCAGTTACGACAACCTGATGAAGGTAACCGAACAGGACACCGGCACCGACATCTTTACGCTGGTGCGCGTGTCGCACATCCACCTGTTCGGGCTCAGCTTTATCTTCTTCATCCTGGGCTTCATCTTCAGCCATGCGTATGTGCGACCGGTGTGGTTCAAGTGCGTCGTTGTTGTGATGCCCTTCATCGCCCTCGCGATGGACGTGAGTTCCTGGTATTTCACCAAGTTGTTTCATCCGTTCGCATGGGTCGTGATGTCAGCTGGCGCGCTGATGGGCCTGAGTTTCGCCTTCATGTGGGTCGTGTCCATGTGGCAGATGTGGGTGTCCCCGAAACCCGCCAAGGTCTCCGCGAGGGAGCGCACCGACCGACTTGGGGTCGGATGAAGCGGGGTGGGGCTCGTCTCACCTTCGTACAAGTGCGTATTGCGCAGGCCGTCGAGCCGTGATTGATTGCTCATGCTGACGGGCGGATGCTCGCCGGATATAGGAGAACGGCCATGTTTGCAAGATTAGTCACGACCCATCTCAAGCCAGGCAAGTTTGACCTGGTGACCCGCAAGTTCGAAGAGAAGGTCATCCCCACGCTCAGGAAGCAGCCGGGCTTCCGCGATGAAGTGTCGTTTTTCGACAAGGATCGCGGCGAGTCGGTCGCAATCAGCTTCTGGAACACGGAAGCCGATGAGCGCAAGTATGACAAGGAGCTCTATCCGGAGATCCTGAAGACCCTCGGTGACACCTTTGAGGGCACTCCGGAAATCAGGCGCTTCGAAGTCGCCAATTCGACGATGTACAAGATTCACGCCAACTAGGGACGACTGGGCATTGACAGTTGCGAGGGCGGCCATGGGGCCGCCCTCGCGGCGATATACCAGGTCTGATCTGGGCCCGGGACCGGGTTTTGTGGCTCACAGGGGATTGCGATGGCGGCTGTCTACTACACCATCACCGGGGTCGTGCTTTATCTGCTGGCGGACTGGATCCTCCGCGCGGTCGAGGCCCGTGCCGGGCGCATATTCGAGCACCGCACGCTGATCTTCTTCGCCCTGCTGCTGGCCATGGCGCTCGTGACATTTGCCGTGATCCGCAGCCTGGTGCCGGCTGAAATCGCGAATTGACCTAGGTCAAGGCGACCAGGCCCCCTGTTTGCCACCCTCGCGGTACGCGGGGGTATCCCGGCAGGGGGGGCGTATGTCCGAAAAGGAAACCACACCGGGGGACCAGCCGGTGCGCATTCCGTTCATGCAACGGGTCCTCGACAACCATTTCCTGCTGCTGTTCCTGGGCGTCGTCGTGCCCACGGTGCTCTACATCATCTGGGGCATCATCGAGCTCGTCCAGATTCCGGTTGCGCCCTAACGACCCTGGAGGCACGCCATGGCCATCAGCCCTCCGAGCGACAAGATCTGGTGGAGCACCCCGGTTCACCGTGTCGAGCTGATCTGGATCGCGGTCGCCTTCGTCTGGGGCCTCGTCATGTTCTTCATGATGATCTACTGGCATGCGACCGGGTCCCAGAATCTTGCGACCGAGAGCTACCGGACGACACCCAACGCCTTCTACGCGAAGGTTGAGCGCAATGTCGCCGACTGGCAGGTGCGCGAGCTGAATGGCATCCCCGTCATCAAGCCGCCCGCCGGCGCCGACATTTACCTGCTTGGCCGCATGTGGCTCTGGTATCCGGTGATAGAACTCGAACGCGGGCAGAGCTACCGGCTGCACCTGTCATCGCTCGACCTGCAGCACGGCTTCTCGCTGCAGCCGATCAACATCAATGTGCAGGTGCATCCGGGCTATGAGCACGTGTTGACGGTCACGCCGGACAAGTCCGGCGAGTACACCGTCGTCTGCAACGAGTACTGCGGATTGGGCCACCACATGATGCTGGGCAAGATCTTCGTCGTGGATCGGTGACGGAGGAAAGCATGAGCAAGACCCTGTTCCGTACCTGCCCGACGACCGGCCTCAAGATCGACCTGAGCGCACAGGCGCTGATCAAGGCCAACGCAGTTGCGGCCGTCGTCTTCCTGGCCATCGGCGGTCTGTTCGGCCTTTCCGTTGCGCTGACGCGCTGGCCGGCGGTGCACCTGCTTCCGGCGGACTGGTTCTATCTGGCCCTGACCGCACACGGCCTGGACGTGCTGCTGCTGTGGATCATTTTCTTCGAGATCGCGGTGCTCTATTTCGCCTCCGCGATATTGCTTAACTCCCGCCTCGCTGCACCACGCTGGGCCTGGGCGGCATTCGCGCTGATGCTGACCGGCGGCCTGGTCACAAATGTGGCGGTCCTGCAGGGCCAGTCGACCGTGATGTTCACCTCCTATCCGCCGATGATGGCGGCGCAGCATTTTTACCTCGGCCTGATCCTGTTCGCCGTCGGCGCATTGATCGCCTGCGGCGTATTTTTCGGCACGCTGGTGATCGCGCGCGACGAGAAGACCTACCAGGGATCGATCCCCCTGGTCACATTTGGCGCGCTGACGGCGGCAATCATCGCCGTGTTCACGCTGGCCTCGGGCGCAATCATCCTGATCCCGACCTGGCTGTGGTCGATGGGGCTGGTCAGCAATATCGACCCGCTGATGTACAAGCTGGTCTGGTGGGCGATGGGTCACTCGTCGCAGCAGATCAATGTGTCCGCGCATGTTGCGATCTGGTATGCGATCGCGGCGATGCTGTTCGGCGCCAAGCCGCTGTCGGAAAAGGTCAGCCGCGGCGCCTTCCTGCTGTACATCCTGTTTCTGCAGCTCGCGAGCGCCCATCACCTGCTGGTCGAGCCCGGCCTGAGTTCGGAGTGGAAGGTATTCAACACCAGCTACGCGATGTACTTGGCGGTGCTCGGCAGCATGATCCACGGCCTCAGCGTGCCGGGAGCCATGGAGGCGGCGCAGCGCGCGCGCGGATTCAATAAAGGCATCTTCGAGTGGCTGCGGAAGGCGCCCTGGGGCAATCCGGCGTTTTCCGGCATGTTCCTGTCGCTCGTGATGTTCGGGTTCCTCGGCGGCATCTCGGGTGTCGTCATGGGCACGGAACAGATCAATATCATCATTCACAACACGCTCTCCGTGCCCGGGCACTTCCACGGTACGGTTGTCGCCGGCACGACGCTGACATTCATGGCCATGACCTATCTGCTGATTCCGCTTATCTTCCAGCGGCAGGTGGCGTTCCCGAAACTCGCAAGATGGCAGCCCTATGTCTTCGGACTGGGCGTCGCCGGAATTTCGCTGTTCATGATGGGTGCCGGAACGCTAGGCGTTTCACGCAGGCACTGGGATATCACCTTCACGACTGCGCCATTTGATTTCAATTATCCGCCTACGGCATTCCTGATGATGGCGCTCAACGGCCTGTCGGCGATCGCTGCCTCGATCGGTGGCCTGATGTTCATCTTGATCGTCGTGGCCTCGGTATTCTTCGGCAAGCCCGTGCGCGACAAGATCATCCTGGCTGCGCCTTCCGGGCAGCCGATTTCGAGCGCGGTCGCCACCTATGGCAGCGCAGGGACAATGCGCATCCCGGGCACCCTGGTGCTTGTCGGTGTGTTCTTCATCGCCTTCGTGCTGTATTACTTCGTCAACTGGAAGTACCTCTCCGAAATCTGGCCGATGCGATAAAATGCGCCGTGAAAAACGGGGCCATGATCGTCGCGGCGATGCTGCTCGCAACGGGGGCGAGCGCATCGACGCCGGATCCCGTAGCGCCGGCCTTTGACGCAAAGATCGCGCTGCAGGCGAGTCAAGCAGCGATAGGGCAGAAGCTTCCTGACCTTGCGTTCACGGATCGGCAAGGGAAGCTTCGCTGGCTCGCGGAGTTTCGCGGCCGCCCGTTGATCATCAGC
>JAQBHG010000044.1:0-3558 GCA_032127975.1 Steroidobacteraceae bacterium | reverse complement strand
TGGCACAGCCCGGCGTTGAGCAAGTCGAGTTGCCGATGCCGACAGACCTGCGATCGCATGAGGCGCCACTAGGTCCCGTGGCCAGGGATGTGCTGTACCACCGACTCGCCGGGTGTCTTGCCCGCAAAAGCAACCTGGTCCTGGCCCTCTGGGATGGAGTAAACCCCGGTCTGGTCGGCGGCACATCTCAGGTCCTGCTGCGATTTCTGCATGCGCTTCCGGAGCCCGAAACGGCGCTTCAACCTGTTCAATTCGTCGATGTCGAATCGGGTGACATGAGCGGACCCGATTTTGCCTGCTGGATTCCGATGCGGCGAGCGGGCAACGATGGTTGTGAAGCGCTGCCGGTGCGGGAGCAGTTTCTCAGCGGTGAGCTCGGACCGTGCCGCCTGCGTATTCATCGTTGCATGCCAACGGAGCTTGCCGAGATCCTGCGCGAGTTGAACGACTACAACAGTCGCTTTATCACGCTGGCTCCACCGCCGGAGGCGCTTGCGATGCTCGCGGCGCCGACCGATTTACCCGCGGAAGTGCACGCCTCCCTGATGCAAGCGGCAGGTGAGTTTGCAAAGGCTGATTATCTGGCGGTCCACAATCAGCGGCGCGCGGACCGGGTGTTCCAGTCGATGGCATGGCTCGCAGTCATCATGGGACTGCTGTTTCTGGTGTATGCGAAGCTGTGGGCTCTGCCCGTGCTCATGTACGGCTATGTAGCCGCATTCTTGGTCGCCATTGCAATGACGCGATACGCTCATCGCCGCCGCTGGTTTTCCCGGCAGCTGATGTACCGGGTCATAGCCGAGACGCTGCGCACCCGGTTCTTCCTGTCGGTAGCGGGCGTTTCCGAGCGGGTCAATGTGACCCGATTGCTGGACGTTACGGGTATCAGCCATTTCAGCGGATTCAGCTGGATTTCCCACGTGCTGCGGACCGCCGAAGGATGGATCGACGATGATCTTCCGCGGGGCGCCGATGGATCGGAGGTGCGCATGCAGATCGTCCGCAAGCAGTGGATCGAAAGCCAGGCGCGCTATTTCGGGAGCAAGATACTGCGCCTGACGCGCCGGCATCACTGGCTTGAGCGGATCAAGGTTTTGCTGCTGGTGGCGCTGGCCATCATGGTCGCGTGCCTGTTGCTGTTCAAGGAACCCCTGGCCCGAATCATTCCGTTCCATGAAATCTCATTGAAGTCCTTCGTGATTTTCCTGATGGGTTTCCTGCCCCTGGCCTTGGGTGTCTGGGAGGTATACCAGCAGAAGATGGCGGTTCGCGAGCTGCTTTGGCAGTATCGAAATCAGTCCGATTATTTCAGCCTCGCCGAGAAGAAGCTGGGCCAGGTGCGCTCCCCGGACACGGCTCGCAATATCGTCGAGAATCTCGGCCACAAATGCCTCGTGGAGAGCATGCTTTGGGCGGTCCATCGTTATCACCGCGAGCACGAGCCATCAGCGGCCGGCTGATTTCGGGCCGCTCTGTGTGACCGCAGTGCAGGGCGCTTCAATTACCGCGGCCGGGCACCCCATTTTCACGTCGTCGCTGGAGCCGGGCATCCAGGCGGGCGCTGCTATAGCCGCGGCTTTCGATCCCGGTGTGGAACGATTGCCGATCAACTCATCAATTCGTCAATGGCCGGGCAGTCGCGCAACGTGCCCCGGGCGCACCGATTTTTCAGCCTGACCAGCGCTTTCTCCATCGATTTTAATTCGCGCAGCTTCCGTCGGACCTGATCAATTTGTAGCGACATCAGTTCTTCGACTCTTGCGCATGAAGGATCAGATTGCCTGGCGACGTCGAGCAATCGGCGAACCTCGTCCTGGCTCAGTCCCAATCGCCGACAGCGCCTGATGAAAGCAAGCCACTGGCGGTGTCGGGCGTCATAGTGCCGGTAGCCGTTGGCAGTCCTGGCGGGTTTAAGCAGCAAGCCGATCCGCTCGTAGTAGCGGATTGTTTCCGCCGAGCATCCGCAAGTGGTCGCAAGTTTTCCGATACGCACAGCCTTGACCCTGTAGTTACTACAGGGCCGATGATAAGCCGGCACGGTCGGTTTTGGACAGGAAGGACGTTCGCCGGTGGCAGGATCTACGCTCAATGTCGTCTCGCGAATATCGGACAAGACCGGTTCGCTCGGCGCTGCCGTCGCAGCCATGGGATGCGCGTCGTGCTTCAGTTTGCGTTCTTTGTACTTGGCGCGAGCGTCCTTGGCGCCTGGACCCGTCGCCGCCCGTTGCGCCTGTTTTTCAGCGCGTTGGGGCCGTTGATGGTCCTGGCTACGCTTTACCTGTTCTGGACTGATGAGTGGAGTACCTACCTGTTCCATGCCGGAATTGTATTGATGCTGGTGGTGTCAATCTGGGATCTGGTTCGTCCCGCAAGTCCGGCTTGCGCAGCAGCTGAGGTGCGGGGGCCATGACGGGATCCGGGATGGCAGTGAGCCGGTCGACCTTGACATGCCCGCATTGCGGGCACAGGCAGAGCGAAGAAATGCCGACCGATGCCTGCCAGTTTTTCTACGACTGCAAGTCTTGCGGTCGGATGTTGAGCCCAAAGCCTGGGGACTGCTGTGTTTTCTGCTCCTTCGGAGACGTGAAGTGCCCACCGAAGCAGTTGAGCGATGGAAAGAGTCCATGAATAATGAGCGCACCAAATTCGATCTTTCGTCGAGACCTGCGACCCTTTTGCCTCGGCCGCATTGACCTTCATCCCGGATCGAATCTGGGGAAAATACGTAGTCGATAGTCGCTGACGCTAGAATGTCAGTCCGGCAGCGTCGTTAAGAGGCAGCGCACATGCGAGCATTGATCATTGCTATCAGCACTTCGCTAGTGCTGTGCCACTCCGCCGCAGCCGGCGACCTCGAAGCCGAGGCGACCCGATTCTCGCAACGGAATTTCGCGGAATTCCTGGAATTTCTTTCGATGTCAAATGTCGCAAGCGAGCCGCGCGACATCCAGCGGAATGCGGATTTTCTCGAGGCCGCGTTCCACAGGCGCGGTTTTGAGGTCAAGCAGCTTGGCAATCCCGCGCGGCGACCCGCCGTCTTTGCCGAATACACCGGCAAGATTGCTGGCGCCAGGACAATCCTGTTCTACATTCATTTCGACGGACAACCCGTCATTCCGGAGCAATGGGCACAGAATGACCCATTCGAGCCGGTGGTCAAGAAGCTCGATGCCAACGGCCAGTGGGCTGGTGTCGGCCGCGACCAGTTATCCGCCGAGCCACTGGATTCGGAACTTCGGGTGTTCGCGCGCGCAGCGTCGGACGACAAGGCCCCGATCATGATGATGCTGACGGCGATCGATATTCTGCGTGCGCGTGGGCAGTCTCCGGCCATCAATATCAAGGTGATCCTGGATGGCGAAGAAGAGATCAGCTCGCCCAGTCTCGCCGGCATGGCTGCGGCCAATCATGAGCTGCTCGCGGCCGACGCTTTTGTCATTCTCGATGGGCCTGTGCACGGCTCAGGCCGTCCGACACTCGCGTATGGCAACCGCGGCATCACGCAGGCGACGCTGACGGTCTTCGGCCCGAAGAATCCGCTGCACAGTGGTCACTACG
>JAQBHG010000043.1:0-22090 GCA_032127975.1 Steroidobacteraceae bacterium | reverse complement strand
CCCGACGGTGTCCATTGATCTATTGATGCGGTCACTCATTGCTCTTGGCGCTTCACGGAGCGACCTCGCGCGAATCATCGCTCCAAGGTAATTCACGGCAACCTAACGTCCGCGATCAGAGGCGGCGCGCAGTCGGCGCGCCGCTTGCTGTGCCAACAATCTGAACCCCACCGGCACGTCTTGCAAGCGGCGTGACGACGCGCGACGACCGCTGCATCGCATAGTTAGGTTGCACTCCTCGAAGTGGCGTTCGGGCGAATTCGCAAGAGTCGAAGAGTGACCGCCAGCATGGCTAACAGGTAAAACACGAAAGCTACGGAATCGCTGCCATCGAGCAGGACCTGCGTACTCTGCTCTGTGACCAGGTACCAAAGATCTCTAAGAAACAGCCACGCATAGAAAGCCGATGCCACAGCAAATACGGCAAAGACTAGCCACCACAACGCAGCAAGCGGACGAAAGAACTGCCAAATGCAAAGCGCAGCAAGCACGGCATAGGGTGACCACGATAAGTACGTGCCGCCCTCGCCCCAAGCCCACGCCGCTAGGAAAAGGGCTAGCGCCGCAGCGGCTAGATAGACCAGGCTGTGAGGACGCATCGGTACCTTTAGGCTCCCAATGAGTGCGACCTAACGTCCGCGTTGAGCGGGCCGCGGTAAAGCCGAACCAGGCGCCGCGGGCGCTACAATTTTCCGAGCGCCCGTGGCGCCCGTCGCCAAACATGTCACGGACCGCTCCAACGCCTAGTTAGATTCCGTCTTAGCATCCACATCCACCCCTTACCGGAAACCGTGCATTCTCATCGCCGGTTTCAACTTCCATGTAACCCTCAAAGCCAGTGGATTCGCACTCCTCACTCCCAGTAGGGCACACAAAGTAAGTCGTGCATTTGATATGTACCTCGAGAACTTCATCGCTCAGCGTGAAGTTCTTTTGACTTCCGATCGTAGGTGGTGAGATCTCAGCATCTGGTTCAACAGCGGTTAGTGTCAAATGATGGAGTGAGCCATTGATTCTCAGTTTCGCCTTCTCTTCGTAAAGCCACTGCACAAGGAACGTGCCAATACCATTTTCTCCGACGGGAACGCTGAATGTGCAACCGCAACCGTATTCGAGGTCACCTTCGGTAAGTGGTTCGAGTTCAATGTCTCCCTGACGGAATGGATAGCCGCTTTCAGGCGGGGTGGCAGCGAGACAAATCGTTGCCATTATTATCAGGGCGACTGAGGCAATGGTTCTCACGGAATCTAACTACAATTAGGGGGACTAAATGCAGTGGAATAATGCGTCATTTGTGACCGTATAACACCGTTGAGCCGCCTTCGATAGGTGCTTTAATCGTCCTGCGGCCCGGCACCCATTTGCTGCGCCGCACAATGGCATGGAAGCCGACCAACCCCACTTGCTGGATGTCGTCAGGGCCCGGATTCGCGCGCGCCACTACAGCCTGCGCACCGAACAGGCATATGTCTTCTGGATACGCCGATTTGTCCGCTTCAATCGCATGCAGCACCCACGCAACTTGGGTGCGCCCGAAGTCGAAGGCTTTTTGACGCATCTCGCGGTTGACGCCAAGGTTTCCGCCAGCACTCAGAACCAGGCGTTGGCGGCAATACTTTTCCTGTATCGCGCCGTACTCGAGATCAAGCTCCCGTGGCTTGAGTCGGTCATCCGTGCCAAGCCGTCGATTCACCTGCCGGTCGTGCTGTCGCGCGAAGAGGTGCAACGGGTCCTTGGCTTCATTTCAGGCACGCCTTGGCTGGTTGCGAGCCTGCTCTATGGCTCGGGGATGCGAGTCCTGGAGTGTCTGCAGACTCGAATCAAAGACGTTGACCTGAGCCGCTGTGAAATTCTTGTGCGAGACGGCAAAGGATCCAAGGATCGCATGACCGTGCTGCCGCAGGCGCTTGTTCCGGCGCTCCAACAGCACATCGCGAAAGTCAGGGCCATGTTTGACGCTGATCGGCAGGCCTGCAAGCCAGGCGTTTCATTGCCCTATGCCCTGGCGCGCAAGTATCCTCAAGCGCCGATCACCTGGGGATGGCAGTATGTTTTTCCCTCGCGGACTTTCTGCCGCGATCGCTATACGCGGGAATTCGTGCGGCACCACCTCTATCCGCAGACGATGCAGCGCGCGGTTGCCTCCGCCGTGCACGCAGCCGGTATCACGAAACCGGCAGGCTGCCACACCTTCCGCCACTGCTTCGCCACCCATCTTCTCGAAGACGGCTACGACATTCGCACGGTCCAGGAACTGTTGGGACACTCGGACGTGAAGACGACGATGATCTATACACACGTGCTGAACCGCGGCGGGCGCGGCGTGAAGAGTCCGCTCGACCGCGCCTAGGCGGCGACCGCGTCCGCGAATCGGTCGGGCGCTCCGGGGTCCATGCGCAAATAGATAGCGGGCTCGACCAGTTCGAGTTCCATGAGCCGGAATCCGGTGCCGTGGCGCACCAGGTCGGCGCGGGCGTAGAGCAGGGGCTCGCCGATCGCTGCAATTGCGGCGTTGCCGGCGGCGATCAGCGCGGGTTCCGGGCGCACTGCCTGGATGTCTGCACCGTGCTCTTCCTGCACGCGGAAGTCCCCGGGCTTCGGCACTTTGAGGATGCTGTGGCTGAGTGCGCCGTTGAAATAGATCAGCGAGAACTCGCCCTCGGCCAGGATGCCGCGCTCGAACGGCTGCATCATCAGCGGTCGGCCCGCGAAGTAGTTCTCAATCTCTGCTGCCTGTGCCTGTGCCCTAGCGCGGTTGAGATGATAGGCGCCCTGGGCATTGCCGCTGGTCACGGGCTTGATCACGGCCTCATCGCTGCCGAGTTCGTCGAAGAGCGGCAGCAGTTCGCCGGACGCGAGGCGCTCGCGCCATATCGTCGGCACGATCGGCACACCGCGAGCGTCGAGATCGCGCAAGTAGGTCTTGTGCATGTTCCAGCGCACGATCGCCAGGCTGTTGTCCAGTCGCGTACCCGCGGCTTCGATTGCAGCGAGGGTTGCAAGGAACTTCTCAGGATGATGTTGATAATCCCAGGTCGAGCGTAACACCACCCGGTCATAGCGTTTCCAGTCTACCTCGGCGCGATCCCAGGGCAGGTTCTCGACCTGCCAGCCGCGCTGCGCCAATGGTGCATGCGTAAGATCGTCGTCAATGACGAAGCCTGTGGGATCGCTGAGCGTCAGGAATGCCGCGCGGCGCATGCTCAGAAGCGCGCGGTCCAGCGGAACGTCGCGGTGCCGAAATTGAGCTGCTCCATCGCCCAGGAGAGGTTGTTGCGCGCCAGGCGCTCGTAGCGTTCGCGGAACTCATGCGTCGCGTAGACGGACTGGCGCATGACGAATGTTCGCAGGATCGTGAGTCGTTGCTTGCGATACAGCGCGGTCGGGACCCACCAGTACTCGGCGCGAACCTGCAGCTCGAACTCGCGGTACCGGTCTGGGTCGGCGCCCAGGATGGCAAGGTCCACGTCGACCATCAGTTGCTGCGCCAGGTCGGTCGGCTGCACGCCATGGCATGTCGCGATGATCAGGGCCCGCACGGTATCGATGCTGGTTGGCGGTGCGCTGGATTTTTCCAGCACATGCGCGGCCCAGTCGGCGCTCTTGAGTTCATTCTTGCTGGAAAAGGTGTTGTAGACGGCGTCGTGGAACCACAGCGCGTACTCGAGCAGCGGATTCGTTGCCTCGGGGTGCCGTGCGCGGGCGAGTTCCGACAGGCACTCATCAATATGGTGTGCCGTGTGGTACTTGCGGCCGCGTCCCTCGTAGTGCACTTCCAGTGCGCGGAACACCTTGACCAGCTCGGCGATCTGGAGCCTGGTCGCGAGCTCGCTCCAGCGCGATTCGGACAGCGTTTCCTTCACCCGCGGCCGTCCTTCGCGTAGAGCACCATTTGCGTGCAGCGGAACATCGCGATGGTCCGGCCGGTTTCGCGGTGGCTGATCGTGGCGTCCCAGACCTGCGTGGTGCGTCCCATGTGCGCGGCTTTGGCGATGCACTCGATGACGCCATCGCGCGCCGTGCCGAGGAAATTGGTCTTGAGTTCGATGGTCGTGAAGCCGGTGGCGTCCTCCGGCAGGTTAGCGATACAGCCATAGCCCGAGGCGGTATCCGCCAGCGTGACGACCGACCCTGCGTGCAGGTAGCCGTTCGGCGCCATCAGTTGCGGCGTGACCGGCAGCTCTGCGCACAGCTCCCCGGGGCCGACCTTCGTGATCACAATTCCGAGGTGACCGGGCAGGAATCCGGTTCCACGCTTGTTGAGCTGTTCGCGTGTGATCATGGCAGGTCCTTGCCGCCGCGCAGGACCGTGACTGGCCGCACCATGCCGAACTGCGCGGCGAGCTCGGCAGGATGTTCCGCATTCCACAGCACAAGATCGGCGGTCTTGCCGGCCTCGATCGTGCCATGCGTGGCGCCCAGCCCCAGGGCAGCGGCCGCATGGCGGGTGACGCCCGCGAATGCTTCCTCGGGCGTCATCCCGAACAGCGTGCAGGCCATGTTCATGTTGAGAAGCAGCGAGGCGATCGGTGCGCTGCCGGGATTGAGATCGCTCGCGATCGCGATCGGCACGCGATGCCTGCGCAGCAGGCCAATTGGCGGTAGCTGCGTCTCGCGCAGGAAATAGAATGCCGCCGGCAACAGCACGGCAACCGTCCCGGCAGCCGCCATCGCACGCACGCCGGCCTCGTCCACATGCTCGAGATGATCCGCGGAGAGCGCAGCAAACCTTGCGGCAAGCGCCGCGCCGTGCTGGTTCGAAAGTTGTTCGGCATGCAACTTCACGGCGAGCCCCAGTTCGCGCGCCCTGGTGAACACACGCTCGACCTGCGCAGGCGTGAAGGCGATGGTCTCGCAGAAGGCATCCACCGCGTCCGCGAGCCCGGCTGCCGCCGCCGCCGGCAGGATCTCGTCGCAGACACACCTTATATAGTCATCGCTGCGGCCCCGGTATTCGGGCGGAATTACGTGGGCGGCGAGCAGCGTCGTACGCACCGTGACGGGCAGCCGCTCGCCGACCGCGCGCGCGACCCGCAGGAGCTTCAGTTCATTGGCGAGGTCGAGGCCGTAACCGGACTTGATTTCAATGGTGGTCACGCCCTCGGCCATGAGCTGTGCCGCGCGCTTCATCGCGAGCACGAGCAGTTCGCCTTCGCTCGCCGCGCGGGTCGCCGTCACGGTCGCGGCGATGCCACCGCCGGCCAGCGCGATATCCGCGTAGCTGGCGCCGGCTAGGCGCAGCTCGAACTCCCGATGCCGCGAACCCGCCCAGACCAGGTGGGTGTGGCAGTCGATCAGCCCCGGCGTCAGTAATGCGCCATTCGCGTCCACGACCTGGCAGCCCGCGGGCGGTCGGTCGGGGAGTTCCGCATCGGGCCCGGCCCAGGCGATGTGCTGGTCCGCAATGGCGACCGCGCCCGGCGAAACAAGCCCAAAGGCCGCGCCGCTGCCGCCGCCCGCGACACTCGCATTCCTGATGACCCGGGTCCAGCCGCTGCTATCCATGGTGCCCACGCGGCGCAGCTTACCGGAAGGCCCCGCCGGCGCGTTATGCTCTGCCTGTGCCGGACAAGAAAATAACGACCGCCTTTCTCGCCGAGGTTCCGAAGACCGACCTGCACGTGCATCTGGACGGCTCGTTGCGGTTGGGAACGCTGATCGAACTTGCGCGCGAGCACAAGGTCGAGTTGCCGAGCTACACCGAGGGCGGGTTGCGGGAAACCGTGTACAAGGACCGCTATGCGAGTCTTGGCGAGTACCTGAAGGGCTTCAAGTACACGGTCTCGGCGATGCACGACGCCGAGGCGCTCGAGCGCGTTGCCGCGGAGCTCGCCGAGGACAACCAGGCCGAGGGCGTGCGCTACCTGGAAGTGCGCTTCGCGCCGCAACTGCACGTGCGCCCGGGGCTGGACGCCGTGCAGGTGATTGCTGCGGTCGATCGCGGCCTGCGCCGCGCACGCGATGAATTCAACCGCCGCCCCGCGATGGTCAGCGGGGCCGAGCCGCCCTTCGAGTACGGAATCATCTGCTGCGCGATGCGGATGTTCAGCGGCGGCTACAGCCAGTACTACGACACGCTGTTCGCCGCACATCCGTACACGCGGCCCAAGGACCTGTTCGCGATGGCGTCAGTTGATCTCGCGCGCGCGGCGGTGCTCGCGCGCGATGCGCACGGCTACCAGGTCGTGGGCTTCGACCTCGCAGGCGAGGAAGCGGGCTATCCGGCGGGCGCGCACCGCGAGGCCTACGACTACGCGCACCGCCATTTCCTGAAGCGCACGGTCCATGCGGGCGAGGCCTACGGCCCGGAGTCGATATTCCAGGCCATCACCGACCTGCACGCGGATCGCATCGGCCATGGCACTTACCTGCTCGAGCCCGACCAGATCCGCGACCCGGAGATTGCAGATCCCGAGCATTACGTCGAGCGGCTCGGCAACTACATCTCCGACCGGCGCATCACGCTTGAGATTTGCCTGACCAGCAACCTGCAGACCAACCCGGACCTGAAGCGCCTGGAAGATCACACATTCAGCAAGCTGCGCGCGCAGCGGCTCTCGACCACGCTCTGCACGGACAATCGCCTGATGAGCAACACGACGATGACCAACGAGCTCGCGCTTGCCATCAAGCACCTCGGCCTCGACCGCCAGGGCCTGAAGTCCATCATCATCTACGGTTTCAAGCGCAGCTTTTTCCCCGGCAGTTATCTTCGCAAGCGCCAGTACGTGCGCCAGATCATCGATCACTACGACGCGGTCGAGCGCAGGCACTTCGGATGAGCAACTCCTGGCAGTCGGCGCTTGCGCGCTGGACCGCCGCGGGCATCCTTGACGCCGCCGCAGCCGGGCGCATCCGCGCCTGGGAAGCCGAGCACGGCGGTGATGCGGGCAGGGGCCGCCTCGCGCTGATCGCATTCGGTCTTGGCGGCCTGCTGCTGATCGCAGGCGTGCTGCTTTTCGTCGCGGCGCATTGGGATGATTTGTCGCCGGCCGGGCGCTTCGCACTCGTGCTCGCGATGATCGCGGTGGCGCACCTGGGTGGCGCATTTGCCGCGAAAAGCAGCGCCGGCCTTTCTGCGACACTGCATGCGGTGGGCACCGGCGCCCTGGGTGCCGGCATCTATCTTGCCGGGCAGATCTTCAACATGGCCGAGCATTGGCCCGGCGCGCTGATGCTGTGGTCCATCGGCGCGGCCGCCGGTGTGCTGCTGCTGCGGCAATGGCCGCAGGTGCTTTGGCTCGCGCTGCTGGCGCCGGCCTGGTTGTGGGGCGAGTGGATCGAGACGCTGCCGCCGGACTTGTTCAGGCGCGGCACGACACCGGTCGCGGTCGGCGTGCTGTTGCTGGCCTGCAGCTATCTCGCCGCATCATCGCCCGATACAAATACCGGTTGGCGACGCGCGCTCACCTGGCTCGGGGCCCTGGCCCTGATCCCCGCCGCGGTGATGCTTGTAAGCACGGGCTTCGACGACTGGCCCATGGACGGCGAATCGCTCGAAAAGCTGGGCATGGGTACGCTGGTCGTCGGCTGGGGTCTTGCGGTCGCCTTGCCGTTCGCGGTCGCCTACGCACTGCGTGGCCGCGAGGCGCTGTATCTGCTGATTGTGCTCGCCTGGGCGTTTGTCGTTACGCAACTGAATACACAGCAGGATGCCGGTGAACTCGGGCTCCATGCGCTGTTCGCGGCGGGCGCCGCTGGCATCGTGTTGTGGGGCGTGAAGGATCGGCAGCGACTCGCCGTGAATGTGGGCGTGCTCGGCTTCGCGCTTGCGGTCCTGTTTTTCTACTTCTCGAGCATCTTCGACAAGCTTGGCCGTTCGCTCGGGCTGATCGGCATCGGCGTGATTTTCATCGGCGGCGGCTGGCTGCTCGAGCGCATGCGCCGCAGGCTGGTCGGCCGCATTGGCAGGAGCGGGCCATGAACACGCTGACGAAGGGGCTCGTAGTCGCCGCCGTCCAGGTGTTGCTGGTTGGATCGGTTGGCGGGAAGTTCCTGTTCGACCGGGCGAACTATCCGCGCGTGTGGGTGGAGACCGCGCCCTACGATCCCGACCTGCCGATCCGCGGCCGCTATGTGCGCATCGCCGCGCTGGTGGATGCGAAGCGGAGCGAAACTCTGGACAAGCCCGGAACACCGGACGGCCCGGTCATGTTCGCCGGCCGGCTGGAAGTGCAGGGTGAGCGCCTGGTCGCGATCGAGGACGACAACGGCCGGCATTGGGTGTCGAGCCGCCGCTGCGGCGAGTCGCAATGCTGGCAGCTCGACGATGCACTCGCGTACTTCATCCCCGAGCACGTTGAGGATCCATCACGTCGTCCGGCGGGCGAGACGCTGTGGGTCGAGGTCACCGTGCCGCCGAACGGGGCTCCGCGACCGATCCGCCTGGGTGTCAGGAAGGACGGCCAGCTCACGCCGCTGGAGTTGCGTTAGCGCAGACGCCTAGAATGCCCACGGACGATTGACGGATCAGGGAGGGAGCATGTACCAGTTACCAACCGCGCCCCAGGGCATCGGTCAGGTCATCGACTCGGTCTTCAAGCTGTTTCGCGCAAGTTTCACGTCACTGCTGGTGTTTGCCGTGCTCGGCGCGCTGATGGGCGTGGTGCCGCTCGCATACATTTATGGAACGGGCATGCTGGAGAATCCGGCATCGGCCGGCAATCTCATACGGATGCCTGGTTACTGGATCAGCATCCTGTGCACGGTCCCCCTGACGCTCATCATCTATGGCGCCGCGATTGCGCGCGGCGAGTCGGTCGCGCAGGGCAACAGGATCAGCCTGGGTGCCGCACTGGGCCGGGGCCTGAAATGCCTGGTCGCGATGCTCTTCGCCAGCATCCTGTTCGGGCTCTGCGTGGCCGTGGGCCTGGTGCTCCTTGTCGTTCCCGGCCTGATACTGATGATGTCGCTGTTCATGTACCAGCCGGCCATCGTTCTCGACGGCAAGGGCGTCGTTGAAAGCCTCAAGTACAGCCACGGCCTGGTCTGGGGCAACTGGTGGCGCACGGCGGCCGTCTTCACGATCGCACTCATCATTATCTACGTGCTGTTCATTCTGATCGGGATTGCCGCCGGGCTGCTGTTCGTCGGCGTCGGGATCGACCCGGTCATCATGTTCCTGGTCCAGGCGGTCACGACATTGCTCGCCGGACTGGTTATTACGCCATTCTTCGTGGCGCTCTATCTCGAGGTCTATCGCGACCTCAAGATGCGCAAGCTTGGCGGCGATCTCGCGGCGCGCATTGAGGCCGTCGGGACGACGCGCTGAGACGGGGTTTGAGCGGCGAGCCGCAAGCCGGATGCCGCAATGCCGGCGCTGCGCTTGCGACGGTCGCGCTGCTCTGGCTCGCTGGATTCGCGGCTCACGCGGAAGACATCGACGCGCGGCAGCTTTCCGCGGCATTCGATGACTGCCTCGCCGAGCCGCGGATAGCGGCGGCCGGGGAACTTCCGGAATCGATCCGGCGGGATTCGCAGAAGCCTGCGCCCAAGGCGAGAAAGAAAAGGAAAAGGCGCGGGGCCGAGCGACCGCTCAGGGACGACCTGCGGCTTTTTTGTCCTGGCCTTCACGCGGCGATCGACCGCAGTTCCTTTGCACTGTTGCTGCCGGATGACTGGGGGGAACGGGTAACGCCGCGCAAGTTGCACCGCCTGCGGGCACTGATGCTGCCGGATTCCGCGCAGGCACCGGCCCATCGCCTCGATACCCGCTCGGTCGGCGGTTTCCTGGACGAAATGCAGGCCGCGCAGGCCGCGCAGGATTTGTCGCTCTGGCAACGATTCAAGGCATGGCTGGCCGATATCCTCGAGAAGAATTCCGGCGGGGAGAAATCCGGCTGGCTGGCGGACTGGCTGGAGAAGCACAAGCCTTCGGAAGAGTTCATGACCTTGATCGGCTACGGCCTGCTGGTGCTGTTGGTCGCGGGCGCTGGCTGGATCGTGTACTCGGAATTGCGCGCGGCCGGGATGCTGGGCGCGCGCACTCGCGCAGGCGGGATGCGGGGCGCGGGTGCAGGTGGTGCGCCTGCCCAGCGGCCCGCGCCGACACTCGCGGAGGCGGGCGAGGAGGAACAGCCGGCCCTGTTGATCGCGATGCTGCTGGAGCAGTTGCGGCGCGATGGCAGGATAGCGGACCGGCTCAGCATGACGCATCGTGAGCTCGCGTCGGCCGCGAGTTTCGATACCGTAGCAGACCGGGAAACCTTTTCGATGCTGATCGCCGTCGCGGAGAAGCTGCGCTACGCTGCCATCGCGCCGGCGAAGGCGCATCTGCGCCAGGCGATCGACGGCGCCAGGCTGTTGCTGTCGCGGCTCTTGCAGCCGCCGCGGAGCGCCGCGTGAATGACCGGTTGCTGACACTCGCATTCGCCGTCGGCGCATTGCTTGCGTTCTACTATTTCTTCATCGGCCCGCCGCAGCAGCGTGGAGACCAGGTATCGCGCCCGCTGTCCTCGGAGCCGCAGCCGAACGGCTATCTCGGCGCACGGCTGTGGCTCGAGTCGCAGGGTGTCGAGGTCCATTCGCTGCGGCATCGTTTCGACTGGCTGTCGGGTGCCGGCGAACTGGCGGCGGAAGGCAACCTGCTGATCACGACGATTCCCTTCCAGCGGCCGATGCGTCGCGCAGAAACGGATGCGCTGCGCGAGTGGGTGCTGCAGGGGAATTCCTTGCTGGTTGTGGCTGGCCTGTTCGACACCCCGGAATGGGCCATTCCGGATACGGACACTTTTGGCCAGCTGCGCGACGTGACCGGGCTCAACTTCCGCACTCTGCCGGGCGCGGAGCCGCCCGCGCAATCCGGCGGCGAAGGCGCCGAGCCTGAAGTTGTCAACCTGCAGAAGCCGCTGCCGCTGCCGAAGCGCGGTGTGTTGCGCACCGGCGGGCGGCACCCGCTGACCAGCGACGTGGAAGCTGTCTGGGCCGACTCCGAATATCCGGCGGGAAAATTTGCGGTCATCAGTCCCGCGGGTTCGCCCCTGCTCTCACTGATGCAGGACAATGAGAGCGGATTCGGCGCACTGTGGCTGACGCCGCTCGGCGAGGGCGCGGTCGTGATCACGGGCTATGGCAGCATTTTCACGAACAAGCTGCTCGGTCAGGCCGACAATGCACGCCTGCTGGGCAATATTGCAGAGCAGCTGCTGGGACCCGGCGGGCACGTGATATTCGACGACGTGCACCAGGGCGCGGCGAATTTCTACGATGCCGAGGCGTTCTTCACGGATTCGCGCCTGCACGCCAGCTCGTGGTGGATCATCGGGCTGTGGTTCATCTGGGTGCTCGGCGCGACGCGGCTGCCGCCACCGGCGGCGGCGCCCGCGCCGGCGCGGGAACAGGCATTCATGGCAGCGACCGGGAATTTCTTCGCGCGTGTCATCGACCGCAGACGCATCGCGCGGCGCATGCTGGCAAACTTCTTCAATGAATTGCGGCGCAGCCTCGGCCTGCCGGTGGATGGCGAGCCGCTGTGGCCGTGGATGCGCGGCATTGCGACACTGGAACCCGGCCTGCTCGAGCGCGTCGAGGCGCTGCATGCCCGGGTCGCTGCGGGGCGGCGCGTGGACCTGATCGAATTGCACAATCGGCTACAACAATTGCGGAAACAACTCCAATGACGACACCCGTCGAAAAACTCGAACTGCTCCTGCGCGCCGAGATCGGGCGCGTCGCCCACGGCGTGGAGGCGCTCATCCATGGCCTGACGATCGCCTGTGTCGCACGCGGCCACGTGCTGGTCCAGGGTGCGCCGGGGCTCGGCAAGACGCTGGTCGCGAAGGCGCTGGCGCGCTGCCTCGGCGGCAGCTTCCAGCGCATCCAGGGCACGGCCGACCTGATGCCGAGCGACATCATCGGCGTGCACGTGTTCGATCCGCGCGAGCAGAAGTTCACATTCCGGCCGGGGCCGCTGTTTGCCGACGTCGTCCTGATGGACGAGGTCAATCGTGCGGGACCGAAGACGCAGTCGGCATTGCTCGAGGCGATGGAGGAGCGCCAGGTTACCGTGGAGCGCGAGCGCTATGAACTCGGCGACCGCTTCATCGTGCTGGCGACGCAGAATCCGCACGAATTCGAGGGCACCTACCCGTTGCCAGAGTCCCAGCTCGACCGCTTCATGCTGCGCATCGATGTCGGCTATCCGGCGGCGGAACAGGAGGCCGCAATCGTCGCGCATTACGGCGCCACGATGGGCGGTCCGCGCATCGAGGATGTTGGCTTGGGCACGGCTGACTCGGCGCTGCTCGCGGAGGCGCGCGCCCAGGCGGCGGCCGTGCATGCGTCGCAGGCGCTGGTCGAGTATGTGCTCGGCATTGCGGCTGCGACGCGCCGCAATCCGTCCATCGGGCTCGGCATGTCCACGCGCGCCGTGCTCGCACTCATTCGTGCCGCACGCATCGAGGCAGCTTCGCATGGTGCAGAGTTCGTCGCGCCCGATGACGTCAAGGCAGTGACACCGATGGTCGTCGCGCACCGCCTGGTGCTGACGCCGGAGGCGACGCTCGACGGCCTGACCACCGTGGACCTGACGGCGCGCGTGCTGGAGCAGGCGCCGGTTGCGCGCTGAACCGGCACGCCGATGAGCCTGACCCGGCGTTCACTGCTGTTTGCCGGCCTGACTGTGCTGCTGGCGATCGTCGGACTGTGGAGTGCGGATGCGACGATCGGGCGGCTCTGGCAGGTGCCGGCGGCGCTTTTGCTGCTCGGTCTTGCGGTTGAAGGATTCGTAAACCATCCGTTGCGCGTCGAGGTCGGCCTGGCGGCAGGCCAGCGGGCGCGGCTCGGCAGGCCGCTCGATGTCGTGCTGCGCTGGCGAGCCACGCGCCCCGCGACCCTGAGATTCATGGCGGCAGCGCCCCCCGGCTTCGAGATCGCGCCGCGGGTGCACACGGTGCAGGCCGGTCCGCATGGCGTGGAATCCCGCCTGCCGGCGTTGCCGATCCGGCTCGGCCGCGCGCCATGGCCGGCGTTGCGCGGCCGTGTGCTCGGAATCCTGGGGCTCGCCTGGTGGAATCGCGCTTTTCAAGTCGCGGGTGAATCGGTTGTGGAGCCGGACATGCTGGGGGGCGGCCGCGGCCAGGCTTCGGTCACGCTGCGCGGCGTCGCGCGGCGCGCGCTCGCCGGTGCGGGCGCCGAGGTGCACGAATTGCGCGAGTACCGGTCGGGCGACCCGCTGCGATCGATCGACTGGAAAGCAAGTGCGCGGCTCGGCCGCTGGATCGCGCGCGATTTCGTCGCCGAGCAGCATCTCGAGATCGTGCTGGTGCTCGACACCGGCCGTACCAGCGGCATCGCGATCGACCAGCTGACGCGGCTGGGCCATTACGTCAATGCGGCCTGCCGATTCGCGCAGCACGCCACCATGAACGAGGACCGCGTCGGGCTCGTGACATTCGCGGACCGCCCGCTCGTGGCGCTGGCGCCGGATCATGGGCAGCGCGCGGCGATTCGGCTGCGTGCGCGACTCGCCGACGCAGCGCCCGTCGGCCGGGAGAGCAACCTGCTGCCGGCTGCGGCACGCGTGATGGCGCTCTGCAAGCAGCGCGCGCTGGTCGTGCTGATGCTGGATCTCGACGACACTGGCAGCGAGGGTCAGCTGGGCCAGGCCGTGCGCCTGCTGCGGCCCAAGCACCTGCCGGTTGTCTGCGGCATCCTGAGCCCGGAACTCGGCGCGCTGCGCGAACGCGAAGCGCATCGCTGGATCGATCCCTTCGTGTCGCTGGCCGCGGCCGAGCAGATCGGCCGCATCCGCGCGAACAGCGCGGCGCTTCGGCAGCTCGGTGCGCCGGTCGTGCTGGCGCCGCCGAATCAGTTCGAGGATGCGGTGCTCGGCACCTACGATCAGGTGCGGGCGCGGCGGCGCGTCTGAACGCCGGAGATCCGGCGGCTGCGCGAACGGTACAGCACGCCGGTCATCGCCATGACCGCGATCATCCACCAGGCCATGCCGATGACCGCGCGGCTCGCGAGCGGGAAGCTGTCATTCGGCGAGATGTAACCTTCGATGAATCCGCAGACGACCAGCAGGAGCGCGCAAAACAGCAGGTAGCGCGAAGTGCGTGACACCGCGAGCCGGAAGGATTCGGCGCGGGTTCCGGCGCGCGGCCGGATCAGCGACTCGCCCAGTGCGGCGCCGGCCGCGCCCGCCAGGCAGATTGTCGTCAGTTCTACCGGGCCGTGCGCGGCGACAAACTCGAGCAACTCCATCGCGAGGTTGTGCTGGTGCGTGAACGCGAAGATGCCGCCGATCATCAGGCCGTTCAGCGCGATGATGTAGAACGTGCCGAGTCCGAAGATGATGCCGACTACGTAGGCGAACAGGCTGACCGTGATGTTGTTCGCGAGTATCTGCACCGAGAGCATCGATGATGGCACGATGTTCAACATGCCGTCGGTCCAGAGATGGCCGCCTTCGACGCTGGCGATCATTTGCTCGGACGCGACCAGCGTGACAAGTTCCGGAAAGCTGGTGATCAGCCACGCGCCGGCCAGGCCGCAGAGAATGAAAAGCGTCGTGATCGCCACGATGTAGGAGGAAAGCTCGCGGGTGATCGCGGGCACGTCCTCGACCAGCAGCGTGCCGAGATCCGCCCAGAACGAGTTCGCGGGCCGTGCCAGCAAAGCATGCGCGCGCAGGTACTGGCCTTCCAGGAACCGGGTGACGCGGCTGCCCGGCAGCAGGTGACGCGCGACCGCGAGATCGCGCGCGAGCATGCGATAGCCGTCAACCAGCGCATTGGCTTCCTCGACCTCGTGCTTGCGGCCGCGGGCGAGCCGCTTCGTGCGGGTTTCGATCTGCTGCCAGACGTCGATCCGCCGGCCGAGCCAGCCGCGCAGGCTGTCGTCGGTGCCGCTGTTCACCGGATCCCGCCCAGCCACTTCTGCAGCGAGGCATAGGCGTTGCTGTCATTGAGCCAGGCATCGCGCGCCTCGCCCTGGCCGGGCTCGAGGCGATCGAGCAGCTTGCGCGCGAGCTGCAGGCGTTGTTCGGGATCGAGCGTCCACCAGCGCTCGAGAAGGTCCTGGACGAGTTCCGCATCCGCGGTGGATATGCCGCTCGCAACGCCGGCCCGCGGCAGGCTGTCCAGGCTTTCCACCTTGCTGGTCTCGTCGTAGACGAGCAGCGTTCCCGCGGCGAGGTCGCCGACGCGCTGGTGGCGCGCGGTGAGCATCGTGCAGGCGAGGCCCACGACGTAGAACAGCGGCAGTCCGTCGATGAATCGAAAAAGATTGCGTACCAGCAGGGCGCCGGCGCTTGGTGCAGTGCCTTCCGTCGTGACGATTCGAACCCCCGCCATGCGCTTTCCCGGCGTGCGCCCGGCCATCATGATTTCTAGCACCGGGTGATAGAGCAGGTAGATCAGAAACGGCGGCAGCGCCGCGAGCACCGCCAGCCAGGTCGGAACGTCCTTGCCGTCATCGGCCATGCTCGATAGCAGCAGGCTCATCGGGAACATCCAGGCGGCCGCGAGCAGCACCCGGATGTGCCAGTCGATGATGAAGGCGAAGCTGCGTCCGCCCGGCCCGGCGATCAGCAACTCGATCGGCACGCCCGTGATGCTGTCGACACGCAGGCGATCCGCGTCGGTTGCCGCCGGCGGCAGGCTCATCTGGCGCCCGCGGCCGCGCGATATCGGGAAGCCCCGACCAGCAACAGCAGGATCGCCAGCCATACAGGGTCGCCGGCGCCGCCGCCGCCCTGGTCGCCCGCGCGCGAAACCGTGACGCTGCGATCGGCCTTGATGCGCTCCTTGAACACCGCGAGTTCCTTGTCGAGGCTGACCGTCATGTCGGCCATCGCCTGCTCGAAGCTGCCTTCACGGGTCTTGCGCGTGTCTCGTTCGACGTCCACGAGGGTCGAGGAACTTTTCATCGTGTTGACGCCCGGCGCACGGAACAGGAGCTTGCGCGTCGGCACGTCGAATACCGCGGTGTCGACGAATGTCTGGACCTCGTTCTTGTTGCCCTTGATCACGTAGGCGCCGACGATGGTCCAATACAGGAATGAAGCCTTGGTCTCGTCGCTGTGCGCCACCTGGTCGTAGGAGACGAGCGCCATCACGTCGATGTCGTAAAGCCGTGCGGTCTGCTCGAGTGCGGCAAAGCCCTTGCCGGAGCGCATGTAGGTGTCGGGGATCACCGTGATCTCGCGAATGTAGTCACGCCCGCCGAAGGCGGCTTTGACGCGGTTCAGCAGATCGACGCGATAGGCTTCGGTGAGGACCTGGTCGCTGCCGGTTCGCGACGGGACGAAGGCAAGCCCGACGTGCAATGGCAGCTGGAGGTTCGGCACCACGCCGTCCTGGCGCGGCGGCACTTCCCCCTGCGGATACAGGTAGTCGACCAGGCTGCTGGAAACACCTTGCCTTCCCTGATCGCCCCACAGCGAGGCGCAACCAGTCATCAGCAGCAAGGCGCAGAACAGGCTTGCAGTCTTCATGGGGTTCTCCTGACGCGGCATCGGAACCGCGCATTCGCGGAGGGGTGCCGAGTCATTATGCCAAAGCTGCATATTGGTGGGCGGCTGGCGTAATCTCGCAATCCATGAATGCGAAACCCTCGCCGATGGCAGGTCCTCGGGTCGTGCGCGCGCCACGCGGCAACAAGCTCTCCTGCGGCAGCTGGCTGACCGAGGCGCCGTACCGGATGATCCAGAACAACCTGGACCCGGAGGTCGCCGAGCACCCGGATCGCCTCGTGGTCTATGGCGGCATCGGCAAGGCTGCGCGCAACTGGGAGGCTTTCGATCGCATTCTCGCCGTGCTGCGGCGCCTGAAGGACGACGAAACGCTGCTGGTGCAGTCGGGCAAGCCGGTCGGCGTGTTCAGGACGCATGTGGATGCTCCGCGCGTCCTGATCGCGAATTCCAATCTCGTGCCGCACTGGGCGACCTGGGAACATTTTCACGAGCTCGACCGCAAGGGCCTGATGATGTTCGGGCAGATGACCGCGGGCTCGTGGATCTACATCGGCTCGCAGGGCATCGTGCAGGGCACTTACGAAACCTTCGGCGCCTGCGCGCGCGAGCACTTCGGCGGCGATGCCGCAGGGCGCTGGATCCTGACCGCGGGCCTCGGCGGCATGGGCGGCGCGCAGCCGCTGGCCGCGACCATGGCGGGTTTCTCGATGCTCGCAGTCGAATGCGATGAATCGCGCATTGATTTCCGGTTGCGCACCGGCTATGTGGACAAGAAAGCGACTTCGCTTGATGAGGCGCTGGCACTGATCAATGAGGCGCGAAGCGCAAAGCGCGCGCTCTCGGTCGGCCTGCTCGGCAATGCGGCGGATGTTTGCCCCGCGCTTGTTGAGCGTGGCGTCGTGCCGGACGTCGTGACCGACCAGACTTCCGCCCATGACCCGCGCAACGGCTACCTGCCGCGCGGCTGGACCATGGCGCGGGCCACGGAAACGCGCCAGAAAGATCCTGCACTCGTCGAGCGCGAGGCACGCGCCTCGATGAAGATCCACGTCCGGGCGATGCTGGACCTGAAGGCGAAAGGCGCGGTCGTCTTCGACTATGGCAACAACATCCGCCAGGTGGCGCTCGATGAAGGGCTTAAGAATGCCTTTGATTTTCCCGGCTTCGTGCCTGCCTACGTGAGGCCGCTCTTTTGCGAGGGCATTGGGCCCTTCCGCTGGGTCGCGCTCTCGGGAGACCCCGAGGACATCTATCGCACTGATGCGAAAGTGAAGGAGCTGATTCCGGATAATGCGCACCTGCATCGCTGGCTCGACATGGCGCGCGAGCGCATCAAGTTCCAGGGCCTGCCGGCCCGCATCTGCTGGGTCGGGTTGAAGGATCGCGCGCGGCTCGGGCTCGCCTTCAACGAGATGGTCGCAAAGGGCGAACTCACGGCACCTGTCGTGATCGGCCGCGATCACCTGGACTCAGGCTCGGTCGCGAGCCCCAATCGCGAGACCGAGGCGATGAAGGACGGATCGGACGCGGTCTCGGACTGGGCGTTCCTGAATGCGCTGCTCTCCACCGCGAGCGGCGCCACCTGGGTGTCGATTCATCATGGCGGGGGCGTCGGCATGGGTTTCTCGCAGCACGCCGGCCTCGTAATCGTCTGCGACGGCACGGAGGCTGCGGCTGCGCGCATTGCGCGCGTGCTGCGAAACGATCCTGGCAGCGGCGTCATGCGTCATGCGGACGCAGGTTACGAACGCGCGATCGCCTGCGCGCGCGAGCAGGGTCTCGACCTGCCGTCGGTGGAGTGACATGACAACGCCCACGCTGAAACCGGGATCGATCACGCTGGCGGGACTTCGGCGCCTGGTGCGCGGCAACGATCCGGTGGCGCTCGCTGACGGTTGGCGCAAGGGTGTCGAGCAGTCGCTCGCCGCGGTCGCCAAGCGCCTGGCGGGAGGCGAGGCCCTCTACGGCATCAACACGGGTTTCGGCAAGCTCGCGAAGACCCGCGTCTCCGATGGCGAACTCGCGAAACTGCAGCTCTATCTGCTGCGATCGCATGCGGCGGGCGTCGGTGCGCCGCTCGCGGATTCCACGGTGCGGCTTGTTCTCGTGCTGAAGGCCGCAAGCTTGGCGCGCGGTTTTTCAGGAGTGCGCCCGCTCGTGATCGAGCGCCTGCTGCAATTGATCAACGCCGGCATTCATCCGCTGGTGCCGGGCCAGGGCTCGGTGGGCGCCTCGGGCGACCTGGCGCCGCTTGCACATCTTTCGCTGGCGTTGATCGGCGAGGGCCGCGTGCGTGTCGGCGGGAAGGAAATGGACAGCTCGAAGGCCCTGAAGAATGCGGGCATCGAGCCGTTGGTGCTGGGCCCGAAGGAAGGGCTTGCGCTCCTGAATGGCACTCAGGTCTCGACGGCGCTGGCACTGGAGGCCTTGTTCGCGGCGGAAGACCTGCTCGCGGGCTCGATCGTGAGCGGCGCGATGACGGTGGATGCAGCGCTCGGCAGCCGCGTGCCCTACGACGCGCGCATCCACGAGGCGCGTGGCCAGCCCGCGCAGATCGCCGTTGCCGCCGCCTTCCGCGCGGTGCTGGGCGAAAGCGAAATCGGTCATTCACACGAAAATTGCGATCGCGTGCAGGATCCCTATTCCCTGCGTTGCCAACCGCAGGTCGCGGGCGCCTGCCTGCAGCAGATCGCGGATGCGGCGCGCGTGCTCGGCATCGAGGCGAATGGTGTCTCGGACAATCCGCTGGTGTTCGGCGCGGAGGGTGAGGTGCTGTCCGGCGGCAATTTCCACGCTGAGCCGGTCGCATTCGCGGCCGACAACCTGGCGCTTGCGCTTGCGGAAATCGGCGCGCTCGCGGAGCGCCGCATCGCGATGCTGATCGACGACAGCCTGAGCCAGCTGCCGGCATTCCTGGTGCGGGAGGGCGGGCTGAATTCAGGATTCATGATCGCCCAGGTCACGGCCGCCGCGCTCGCCTCTGAGAACAAGTCACTGGCGCACCCCGCATCGGTCGATAGCCTGCCGACTTCCGCGAATCAGGAGGACCACGTCAGCATGTCCACCTTCGCCGCCCGGCGGCTGCACCCGATGGCGGAAAACACCCGTGGCATCATCGCGATCGAATTGCTGGCGGCGGCGCAGGGCATCGATTTCCGCCGCCCGCTCAAGACGAGCGCGGCACTCGAATCCGCTCACGCACTGCTACGCAAGCGCGTCGCCTTCTACGACCACGACCGGTATTTCTCTCCCGACATAGAGGCGGCCAAGACCGTGATTTCCGACGAACGCCTGCTCGCACTCGTGCCTGCGGGCCTCGTGCCGAGCCGCTGAGCAGCCGGCGATGACGATGCGGCGGGTCGGCTTGATCGGTTGGCGCGGAATGGTGGGCTCAGTGCTCGTCGAGCGCATGCGCGCCGAGGGCGATTTCGCGCTGGTCGAGCCGCAATTCTTTTCGACCACGCAGGCGGGCGCCGCCGGCCCCGAAATCGGGCGCGCGACTGGGCCGGTCGACGACGCGAATGATGTCGCCGCACTCTCGCGCTGCGAGGTCCTGATTTCCTGCCAGAGTGGCGATTACACCGAGGCGATTCATCCGAAACTTCGCGCGTCCGGGTGGAACGGCCACTGGATCGATGCGGCCTCGGCGCTGCGCATGAAAGACTCCGCGGTGATCATCCTCGATCCGGTCAACCGTCACGTGATCGATGCAGCGCTCGCCGCGGGTGCGCGCGACTGGATCGGCGGAAATTGCACCGTGGGCCTGATGCTGATGGCATTCGGCGGCCTGTTTCGCGCGGGTCTCGTCGAATGGATGACGACGATGACCTACCAGGCGGCCTCGGGTGCGGGCGCGAAGCAGATGCGGGAATTGTTGCAGCAGATGGGCCGCGTGCACGGCGCGGCGGCGGAATTGCTGGACAATCCAGCCAGCGCAATCCTCGACATCGACCGCAGTACCACGGCCGCATTGCGGGATGGCGCGATGCCGATCGAACACCTCGGCCAGCCACTGGCCGGCAGCCTGTTGCCATGGGTGGATCGCGATCTCGGCAATGGCTACAGCCGCGAGGAATTCAAGGCGGGCGCCGAGGGCAACAAGATTCTCGGTCGGTCGGGCGCGCCTGTGCCGATCGACGGGCTCTGCGTACGCGTCGGCGCGATGCGTTGCCATAGCCAGGCCGTGACCATCAAGCTTGCGAAGGCGATGCCGATCGCTGAAGTGCAGCAGGCAATTTCCGCTGCGCATCCCTGGATCCGCATCGTGCCGAATGAACGCGAAGCCTCGCTTGCGCGCCTGACGCCGGCCGCGGTCACGGGCACGCTCGAGATTGCGGTGGGCCGCATCCGGCATCTCGCGATGGGCCAGGATTATCTGACTGCATTCACGGTCGGCGACCAGCTGCTGTGGGGTGCAGCCGAGCCGCTCAAGCGCATGTTGCGCCTGCTGATCGGGCGCTGATCGCGCCGCATGGCTGAATTGGGCAGCGATGGGCAACGCCTGGGCCGCTTGCTGGCCCACCCGGGATTTGCGCGCTTCCTGACGGCGCGGCTCGCAGTATCGATCGCCGTGCAGATGCAGACCGTCGCGGTCGGCTGGCAGATCTATGCGATCACGCGCGATCCGCTCGATCTCGGCCTGATCGGGCTATCGCAGTTCCTGCCCTTCGTGCTGCTGGTGCTGCCGGCGGGGCAGGTTGCGGACCGGCGCAATCGCGCGCGCATACTGACCGCCTGCTATTCGCTCGAATTCCTGTGCGCGTTGCTGTTGCTCGCATTCACTCTCTCCGGGCTCACCGTGGTCTGGCCCGTGTTCGCGGTGATGGTGCTGTTTGGCGTCGCGCGCGCCTTCTCGATGCCGGCCGGCCAGGCATTGCTGCCGAATCTCGTGCCGCTCGAGCATTTCAGCCGCGCGGTCGCCGTCAACTCGAGCACCTGGCAGGTATCGACCATCGCGGGTCCTGCGATCGGCGGCCTTGTCTACCTGCTGGGACCCGAATATGTCTACGGCAGCGTCGCGGTGTTGCTCTCATTCGCAGTCGTCCTGATGTCAGGCGTCCGCGTTCCACCGCCCGCGCCGCAGACCGAGCCGGACAGCTGGCACACGCTGCTCGAAGGTCTGCGCTTTGTCTGGCAGCGGAAAATCATTCTGGGTGCGGTGTCGCTCGATCTGTTCGCCGTGCTGTTCGGTGGTGCGACGGCGCTCCTTCCCGCCTATGCGAGCGACATCCTGAAGGTCGGGCCGGATGGACTCGGCATATTGCGCGCAGCACCCGGGGTCGGCGCGGCGCTGATCGCGATCGCATTTGCGTGGCGGCCATTCACGCGCCGCGTCGGCTCGCTGATGTTCGGCGGTGTCGCGCTCTTTGGCCTTGCGACGGTCATATTCGGCATGTCAGAGAGCTTCGTCGTCTCGCTCGTCGCACTCACCGTGCTGGGCGGCGCAGACATGGTCAGTGTCTACATCCGTCACCTGCTGGTGCAGCTGGAGACGCCCGACGCGATCCGCGGGCGGGTCAGCGCAGTGAATGCGGTGTTCATCGGCGCATCCAACGAATTGGGCGAGTTTGAATCCGGCCTGACGGCGGCCTGGTGGGGGCTCAAGCCGGCAGTGGTCGTCGGCGGTCTCGCCAGCCTCGCCATTGCCGGACTCTGGATGCGCTGGTTCCCGGG
>JAQBHG010000042.1:0-4292 GCA_032127975.1 Steroidobacteraceae bacterium | reverse complement strand
TTCAGGCCGCCGAGCAAGTCAGAATTTCCGTCAATTGATTTCACATCAAAGCCGAAAAAGTTGCCCATGATATTTCTCCGGACGGCGACGCAACGCGTCGACTAGTTAAGCGAAAGGTCTTTGCTGTACGTGACGTTCATGACGTTGTCGTACCAGCCGCCGACTCGCGGCGCGACCAGGTGTTTCGACACGTAAAAATAGAGCGGGATCAGGGGAACGTCCTCGAGCACCTGGCGTTCTGCAGCTGCCAGCAGTGTCGCGCGCTCTGCCCCGCTCGCAAGAGATGCAGCCGACAGCGCCCGGTCGTAGGAATCATTACGGTAACGCGGCAGGTTGATGCCAAAGCCGCCCTTCAGCACCTGCAGGAATGAATAGGCATCATTGTAGTCGCCGATCCAGCTGCCGCGAAACAGGGCAGTCTCGCGGGCATCGATCGCCTGCTTCAGGACGCGGAAATCCTCTGCACGCAACGTCGCCTCGAGACCGAGCTGTTCCCTCCACATCGCGGTCACCGCAAGCGCAATGCGATCGTGCACGGGGCTCTTGCTGTAGCGCAGCTCGATCTTCAGCGGTTGCTCCTGCGAGTAACCCGCCTCCCGATACAGCCGCCGCGCTTCAGCAATGCGCGCTTCCCTCGAAAGCCCCGCCCAATCGAAGACCTGCGGCGTGTAGCCAGCGATACCGGGCGGCACCCAGCTGTACGCGGGGCGTTCGCCATCGCCCAGCACCTGTGTCGTCAGCACGTCGCGATCGACCGCCATCGCGAGTGCGCGCCGGAGTGCGCCGGCGCCCTGGAAGGGAGGCAAGTCCAGTGCAAAGCCGTAGTAATAGACACCGACGTGCGGCGCGACGTGCAATTGTCCCGGCAGCTCACGCTCCAGCCGCGATAGCTCGCCCGGTGGAGTCGTGTACGTCGCGTCGAGATCGCCCGCGCGAAATCGCGTGAGTTCAGTCAGCGGGTCCGCAACGTGCACATAGCGCACCGACGAAAGCCGCGTCGCGGCATCATTCCAGTAACGGGCGTTTCGAACCGCGATGATGTGCGAACCGATCTGCCAGTCCGCGGGCACGAACGCACCATTGGTCACGACCACGCCGGGCCGCGCGAAATCCTTGGGACGTGCGGCAAGCGTCGGGCGGTGCACGGGGAAGGTACTTGGGTGTGAGAGCATCGCCAGGAAATAGGAAGATGGTTCGGCGAGCTGGACGATGAGCGTCGCATCGTCCGGCGCCGACACGCCGAGCTTCTCCGGTGGTTGTCGCCCCGCGACGATGTCGGTCGCGTTCACGACCGGCTCCAGCATCAGCGCGTACTGTGATGCCGTCTTCGGGTCGACGAGGCGCCGGAACGCAAAGGCGAAGTCCTGAGCGACCAGCGGATCGCCATTCGACCAGCGCGCGTCACCTCGAAGCCTGAATGTATAGGTCCGGCCGTCTTCGCTCGTGACCCAGGACTCCGCGGCACCGGCGACGGTGCCGCCGTCCGGCGCCATCGAGACAAGTCCCTCGTAGCAGTCGCGCAGGATCGTCATTGCCGATTCCATGCGCGCAAGCTGAGGATCGATCGAGTCCGGCTCCGTGCCGTTGCCGCGCCGCAGTTCCTGTGAGTCTTGCGGCGGCCCTTGCGCTTCGCGTGCGGTGAAATACCAGGCGGCCCAGAGGACTGCGGCGATCAGCGCGACGATTGCGGCGCCGCGACGCAGGTTCATGCAGCCCGCGCGCGCTTCTTGAGATGCACGAGAAGGATCGAGATGGTCGCGGTCGTGATGCCCGGAAGTCGCGACGCCTGGCCCACGGTTTCGGGCCGCAATTCGGCCAGCCGCTGTCGTGCCTCGTTCGAAAGACCCGCAACTGCTGCGTAGTCGATCGCCTCCGGCAAGCGTGTCTGCTCGTGGCGCAACTGCCGCTCGATTTCGGCCTGCTGTCGCTCGATGTAGCCAGAATACTTCGCACGGACTTCGACCTGCATAGAAACCTGCGACCCGAGTCGTTGGTCGTCGCTGGTTACCGCCGGTCCTATCGAAGCGAGCGATGTCAGCGTCGCGTAATTCACGTCCGGCCGGCGCAGCAATTCGAAGGCGCGCTGTTCGCGCGGCAATGGTGCGCCAAGGAGGCCGGCCGCCTCGTCGCCGGATGGCGTCCCGGGTCGCAGCAATATTCCAGAGAGTCTTTCGATCTCGACCTTTGTGGCATCGCGCTTCAGGCAGAAAAATGTCCAGCGCGCATCGTCGATGAGCCCGAGCTTGCGGCCGGTGGGCGTCAGGCGGTAATCCGCGTTGTCCTCGCGCAGCAGCAGCCGGTGCTCCGCACGACTGGTGAACATCCGGTAGGGCTCAATCGCCCCGCGTGTGATCAGGTCATCCACCAACACGCCGAGGTAGGCCTCGTCACGGCGCGGCCACCAGGGCGTTCGCCCCGAAACTGCGAGCGCCGCATTGATGCCGGCGAGCAGGCCCTGCGCCGCGGCCTCCTCGTAGCCAGTCGTGCCATTGATCTGGCCGGCAAAGTAAAGCCCGGCCAAAGGCTTCGTCTCCAGGCTGTACTTCAGCCCGCGCGGATCGAAGTAGTCGTACTCGATCGCATAGCCGGGGCTCGTCAGTTCCGCCCTTTCGAAGCCGCGGATGGTGCGCACGAAGGCTTCCTGCACGTCGAGCGGCAAGCTGGTCGAAATGCCATTCGGGTAGACGATGTCGGTATCGAGGCCCTCCGGTTCGACGAACACCTGGTGCGAGGTCTTGTCGGCGAAGCGCACGACCTTGTCCTCGACCGAAGGGCAATAGCGCGGGCCGATGCCCTCAATGACCCCTGTGAACATCGGAGAGCGGTCAGTCGCGCCACGGATGATCTCGTGCGTTCGCTCATTGGTCGCGGTGATGTGGCAACAGACCTGCCGGGGATGATCCTCTCGCCTGCCCAGGAATGAGAACACCGGACGCGGTTCGTCGCCGGGCTGCGCCCGCATCAGGGAATAATCGAGCGTGCGGCCATCAATGCGCGGCGGCGTACCGGTCTTCAGGCGTCCGACCTTGAGCGGCAGCTCTCGCAGGCGCGCCGCGAGCCGATTCGAAGGCGGATCTCCGGCGCGCCCACCCTCGCGACTCTCGAGTCCGACGTGCATGCGGCCGCCAAGAAAGGTTCCGACCGTCAGCACGACCGCGCTTGCCGCGATCGTCAAGCCTGTCGCGGTCACGACACCGGTCACGCGACCACCTGTGACGGCCAGATCGGCTATTTCCGACTCGAGCAGTTCAAGTCCGGGCTGCGCTTCGAGCAACTCGCGGATCGCGCGCTTATAGAGTGTGCGGTCCGCCTGCGCCCGCGTCGCGCGCACGGCCGGGCCCTTGCTCGCGTTCAGCGTGCGGAACTGGATGCCGGCGCGGTCGGCGGCTTGAGCCATGGCGCCACCCAGCGCATCGACTTCGCGGACCAGATGCCCCTTGCCGATGCCGCCGATTGCCGGGTTGCAGCTCATCTGGCCGATGGTCGCGAGGCTCTGGGTCACGAGCAGGGTGCACGCGCCCATCCGGGCCGCGGCGAGCGCAGCCTCGGTGCCGGCGTGCCCGCCGCCGATGACGATGACGTCGAAGGAGCCCATTTCGTCAGTGCCAGAAATCCGAGGCGTCATGGTACCTTGCCCGGCCATGACTGGTATGCGCCTTGGATTGATGGCAGGACTGGCGCTCGGCGCCGTACTCGCGCCGTGCTTTCTGACCGCACAGCCGCCCGGCGCTCCGAAACTTGAACTCGCACCCTGTCGCATCAGCGACATGCGCGGCCTCGTCTCAGTTGCGGCGCACTGTGGGAAGTTATCGGTGCCAGAGAATCCTGACGACCCGGATGGCAAACGGATCGAGCTTGCGGTTGCGGTCGTGCCCGCGATCGCAACCCGCGCAAAACCCGATCCGCTGTTCCTGCTGGCCGGCGGCCCGGGCCAGGGCGCCATCGAAGGATACACCCCGCATCTCGGTGAGTTCGCGGGCATTCATCGTGAGCACGACCTCGTCATGGTGGACCAGCGCGGCACGGGCGGTTCCAATCGCCTCGATTGCGAAATGCCCGACGATGCCCTGGAGTCGGACGAGATTCCGCTCGCCGAAATCCGCAAGCTCGCGCAGGATTGTCTTGCGAAGCTGCCAGGCCGCCCGGAGTTTTACACGACCAGCATCGCGGTCTGGGATCTCGATGCGGTGCGGGCTGCGCTCGGTTACGAGCGCATCAATCTTTTCGGCGGCTCTTACGGCACGCGCGTGGCGCAGCATTACGCGCGCCGCTACCCGGAACGCACACGCACC
>JAQBHG010000041.1:0-8813 GCA_032127975.1 Steroidobacteraceae bacterium | reverse complement strand
CTTGTTCCAGCCAATCATCCTCGCGCTGGGATATGGCCTGCTGGCGTTCGGGCCGATGTTCGGCGACGTGATCGGCGGCTTTATCCCGTTCTTCTATCTGGTGCGCATGATCAAGTTCTCGGAGAACAGCATTGATTACTCGCTGATGAACACCACGCGGCAGGCGCTTTTCCTGCCGGTCGACCGCGACTCGAAATACGAGGGCAAGACCGCGATCGACACGTTCTTCTCGCGCTTTGGCGATCTCATCCAGGCGATCGGCATGTACATCGGGCTCAATATCTTAAGCTGGAAAGCGCACAATTTTGCGTCGATGAACCTGGTGCTGGCACTGGTGTGGATTGCACTCGCGGCGGTGATGGGGCGCGATTACGCTCGCAAGACGCGCGAGAACGTTGTAAATGTGGCACCCGTAGCGGTCGAGCCCATTCCCGACTTGCTCTATTCGCCCGGCGAGTCGTTCATGCACCCGATTTCGCCGAAAACGTTCTACGACGCAGAACCTGGCGACGTGTTGGTCCTGCAGGCCCACTGCGAGGATGGGCATCGGTTGCCGCACTGGATGCGGTTCAACGTCCGGCTGCAGGCCTTTATGGGCAAGGCACCGTTGAATGTCGAAATAGCAGAGTTGCGCATCACCGTCATTGCCTCCAACCTCGACGGGCTCGAGGCACGCAGCACGTTCGTGGCCAGACGCGTGACGCGCTGACGCGCGCGCCGCCGCCGCACTGGTTCAGGGTGATGCTGTCGTTGCCGCCGCCGCGGGCACCAAGGTGATCTCGCCGCGATCGACGCGCTCCAGCAGTTTCGCCAACAGTCGGCGCACCGCGAGAATCTCCGACTTGGTCAGGCCCATTTGCAGCTCGTTGCCCGCGCGGCGGACGCCGCGGTTTTCCGACAGGTTCTTACCGCTCGCCACGGGAACGTAGCTGCGGCCTTCGAGCTGCCATTGCGCGAGCACGCCCAGTCGATCCACCAGCAGTTGCGGTGTGACATGGCGCAGCCGCTCGACGGTGTCGGCCGGAAGTCGATTCACGCGCATATCCTTCCATACCTCGCCGCGATCACTCTCGCCCGATGCGAAGGCGACACCATGATCGATCGAAAACACCCGCGCGCCGGTCTCCGCACTGCCGAGCAGAAAGTTGCCGAGGTTCGAGTCGCGATGCCTGATCAGATACGTGAGCACGTTCAGCTGGCCGATGTGGCGCGCATAGACCGGGTCGGCGGCAAAACGCTCGGGGCTGTAGACGTCCGCGACCACCTTGATGTCGCTCAGCCAATGCTGCACCACGGCCAGCACCTGGTCGGCGGCAGAAAACGTGCGCGCGACGCCGGGCGAATATTTAGCGAAGTCCGCCAGCGGCACCATGCGCAGCGTAGTGGGCGGCACCACGTACTCGGCAGGATCGAGGAAAAGCTTCTGCAGTTCGTACGCCGCCAAGTCGTAGCGCGGGACGTTGTTGAAGGAGTCCGCGCCGGGTTCAGCCTTGCGTAACTTCACGCGCAGTGGCGGTGCCCCGCCGAAGGAGACTTCGGCCCGCAAGGTGATGTCGCCTTTGGCCTTGGGCCGGCTGATCTCTGCCTGCGTGATCACTAGCGGTTCGGCGGCGAGCAGCTGCTCGAGGTCCGCGACCGGTTGCCTGATGTTTGCGTCCTGTGCTGCCGCTGTGGCAACCAGTGCCAGCAGCAGCGCTGCCGAGAACAGGTCCATCAGCCGGCGTATTGGTTGCATCTGTTTTCTTCCTTCTAAGAACCACACTCGCTAACCGGTCATGCCGGCGGGCCGATGGCCGGTCAGGACAATCGTAGTTGGAAACGGTCAAAAATTGTAATTTCAAACGGCCTTTTTTGGTGTCCTTTGAAGCAAACCGTGCCGTCGCCTACGAGCTCATGCTTCGGTTTTTTGCGAGGAATCTCGGCGGCTGAGATCGCCCTCGCGCCGGCCAGGTCTCGAGGTGCTGTTGACCGGCCGGCAGGGCGCAGGCGGTCAATATCAAGTACGCTGTCAATCCACTAAAATGCAACGCAAGCAAACCAGGTAGTGCATTGAAGACCCTGCGATTTTTCATTTCCTCTCCCGGTGACGTGTTCGAGGAACGCGCGATCGCCAGCCGGGTCATCGAGCGGCTGCAAAGCGAGTACATTGGCAAGGTCGTACTCGAGCCTGTGCTGTGGGAGCACGAACCACTGGTCGCCACTTCGACTTTTCAGCACCAGATTGTCAAACCGTCCGATACCGATGTCGTAGTCGCGATCCTCTGGTCCCGACTCGGAACCCGGCTGCCCAAGCAATTCATACGTCCGGACGGATCGCGATTCGAATCCGGCACCGAGTATGAATTCGAAGAAGCGATCGAGGGTTTTCGCAAGAGCGGAAAGCCTGACCTGCTCGTATATCGCAAGACCGCACCGCCATCGGTCCGCCTGGACGACGAAAAGGTACTGCTGGACCGGCTTGCCCAGAAGAAGAAGCTCGATGAATTCGTCGACAAGTGGTTTCACGACAAGGCGGAAGGAACGCTGATCGCTGCATTTCATGCGTTTGAGGCCCCCGGCGATTTCGAGAACCTCCTGGAGAATCATCTCCACCGGCTGATCGACCGCCAGATTCCCGGCAGCCTCTCGTCGAGTTCCGAAGCGCGCGCAGTGTGGAAGAAGGGGTCGCCATTCCGCGGACTGGAGGCGTTCGAGTACGAACACGCGCCAGTGTTCTTCGGCCGCACCAGGGCCGTATCGGACATCCTGCAGGCTCTGCGCAACCAGGCGGCCGACGGGCGCTCATTTGTGCTGGTTCTGGGCATGAGCGGCGGCGGCAAGTCGTCGGTCGTCCGCGCCGGCGTGTTGCCGATGCTGACCAGGCCCGGCGTCATAGAAGGCGTGGGTCTCTGGCGCCGCACAGTTTTCCGGCCAACCGACGCCCGTGGCGATCTGTTCACCGGTCTGGCGAAGGCATTGCTGCACGAGCATGCATTGCCGTCGCTCGACGAGGATAGCGACGGGCCCGAGGAACTGGCGCAGGTATTGCGGGATTCGCCGCAGGCCGCGATGTCGATGATCAAGAATGCCTTGTCGCGCGAGAAATTGGCGGACGGCGGCAGTGCCAACGCTCGGCTCGCGCTCGTCATCGATCAGATGGAGGAGATGTACACGCAGGAGGAAATACTGCCGGAACAACGCAGGGCGTTTGTCGACGTGCTGGACGCGCTGGCCCGTTGCGGTCGCGTCTGGGTTATCTGCACTCTGCGCAGCGATTTCTATCCGCGACTCGCGAACCTGCCGAAACTCGTTGCGCTCAAGGAAGGCAATGGTCAGTACGATTTGATGGCGCCAACCGCCAGCGAAATCGGCCAGATGATCCGGCTGCCGACGCGTGCCGCCGGCCTGCGCTTCGAGGAGGACCCGGCGAGCAGCGAGCGCCTCGACGATATGCTGCGTGACGCTGCCGCAGAACATCCCGAGGTCCTGCCGCTGCTGCAGTTTACGCTCGAGGAGCTTTACCAGCGGCGCACCGAGGATGGCCTGCTGACACTCGCCGCCTACCACGAACTCGGCGGCGTCGTCGGCTCGCTGGCGCAACGCGCGGAAACCGTTTTCAAGGATTTGCCTGACGATGTCGAGGCCGAGTTGCCCAAGGTACTGAATGCGCTCGTCAGCGTCGCCCATGATGGCCACGAAACGATCGGCCGCAAACGAGCGCCATGGTCCGTAGCGTCAACCGGCAAGAGCCGCGAACTGGTCGAGACATTCGTCAGGAACCGCCTGTTCGTCACCGAACTCGCCGGCGACGGTAGCGTAGTCGTCACCGTCGCCCACGAAGCGCTGCTGTGGTACTGGCCGCGGGTGACGGACTGGGTTGCGCAGAATCGGGAGAACCTGCGGGTTCGCAGCCGCATCGCGGCTGCTGCCGAACGCTGGAACGCTGACGACCGACCGTCGGACCTGCTCTTGCCCGCCGGCAAGCCCCTGGTTGAAGCAGAGGCACTGCTCGAACAAGACCTCGAGCTGAACGAGGACGAGGCCAGTTTCATCGATGCGTCCATTTCCAAGGCGAAGCGATTCCAGCGACTGAAGGCCGGGGTTGTCACCGCTCTCGCCGTGCTGGGAATCGTTGCCGCATTTTCTGCCTACTTTGCAACAGCACAACGTGACCTCGCGGAGGTCAACGCGGAAACAGCGAAACAGACCACCGATTTCATGGTCGGTTTGTTCGAAGTATCCGATCCGAGTGAAGCACTCGGTAACAAGATCACGGCGCGCGAAATCCTGGACAGGGGCGCCGACCGCATCAAGCAGCAGCTGACGACCCAACCCGCGATCCAGGCAAACCTCATGGAGACGATTGGAAATGTCTACAGGAGCCTCGGGCTATATGTCGAGGCAGGCAACTTGCTGACTGCGGCGTTGCAGAAACGTCGGGATTTGTTTGGAGATGAGAACGCTGATGTCGCACTGACGAAGGCACACCTAGCCTACGTCCTGACGCTGCAGGCAAATTACGATGCGGCCGAACCCATGTACCGCGAGGCACTCGATACGCAGCGCCGCCTGCTTGGCGACAAGGCCGGAGTGGTCGCGGATAGCCTGGTCGGCTACGCAAACCTGCTGTCCGCGGCGGGTCGATATCCCGAAGCCGAGGTTCTGCTGCGCGAGTCGCTTGAAATCCAACGAAGTGTCCTGGGAAAGGAGCATCTGGACGTCGCCAGGGCGATGGAAGACCTGGGCATGAACCTGTTCAATCAGGGCAACTCCATGGCCGCCGAAGCCATGTTGCGCGACTCCAATGCAATGCGCCTGCGGCTACTCAAGGGCAGTCCGCACCCCCAGCTGGCGGACGGATTGAACAACCTTGCCCTGGTACTGTGGGACCAGGGTCATTTCCCGGAAGCTGAGACGCTGTATCGCGAAGCGCTGGCAATGAACCAAGTGCTCCTGGACGAGAACCATCCAACGATCGTGACGAACATGAACAATCTCGCGGTGCTCTTGCACGATGCAGGCAATTTCTCGGCGGCAGAACCGATCTACAGGGACGTAATCGCCGCGCGGCGCAAGGCACTCGGAAATGAGCATCCGGAAGTCGCCCTCGCCATGAACAATCTCGCGTTCCTGCTGTACGACCGCGGCGATCGCAAGGCCGCGATCGCAATGCAGAGAGACGCCATCGCGATGTACCGCCGCCTGTTTCCCGGCGGGCATCCGGATCTGGCGAGCAGCCTGGGCGCCCTCGGAAGCTGGCTCACCAATGACAGGCAATACGCGGAAGCTGGTCCGCTGCTGCAGGAAGCCGTGGCGATGGGCACGCGATCGCTGGGTGCGGATCATGTGCAGGTTGCCGTCAGCATGACGACATTGGCACAGCTGTATCTTGCGACCGGGCAAGTTCAGGAGGCGGAAACGGCGGCGAGCAAGGCGCGCCAGATTCTCACGGCAAGGTTACCCGAGAATCACTGGCGCACTGCGTGGGCCGCGAGTGTCGAAGGCGCATCGCTTGCGCAGCTCGGAAAATTCGACGAAGCAGAAAAATTGCTGCTGGCAAGCCTGGCGACCCTCAAGCAGGGTCCTGGCAGCGGCAGCAGAACCATATACATCAACCTGACCAATGGATACCTTGCCGGCCTGTATCGCAGATGGGGCAAGCCCGAACGCGCTGCAAAATATGCCGCCTAGCAGGTCCAAGTGCCCAGCAGTCAAAGCCGCATAGTCAGACTGCACCCGACCTTTGAAAGGCCGGTCCGTCTGCAGGCCCCAAGTCATTGACATAATCTTGTAACTTCCTCATGCGCAGTCGGCTGAGGAAGGGTATCGTTCCACTTGCGCGTTGCCTGAAATCAAAACAACCGAGCCGCGAAGCTGCCAATGCGGACTTTCCAGGGGAACACGAATGAACAATAGATTTTGCAGGACAAGCTTCGTCACCTTGATGCTGGCCCTCGGGCCCGTGCTGGCGCATGCAGCTCCAACGTATTGGGTCGACAACGGCCACTACTATGAGGTCATCCCCGCCGACGGCATAACCTGGAGCGATGCTGATACTGCCGCCATGGGGATGACCTATCTGGGCGCCACAGGCCATTTGGCAACGCTTACCTCGCCCGAGGAGAACGCTTTCGTCGATTCCCTTCGAATCGCGTCCGGTTCGAACAAGAGCGGTTTTGCGGACTCCGAGCTCTGGGTTGGAGGTTTTCAGGATGCCGGCAACCCGCCAGCGGCAGGATGGAATTGGGTCAATGGTGAAGGCCCGATACTGGCTTTTTACTGGTTGCCAGGTGAGCCCAACGATGCTGGTGGCAGTGAGAGTTATCTCGCTATCGGCTGGAGCGGCCTCTCGGGCTGGAATGACGAAGCCAGCCTTGCCGGAATCTATGGCTACGTTGTCGAATACGATATCACCACGCAGGCAGTAGTCGTGCCTGGCAATAATGTCCTGATTTTCAATCAGGCAAATGCCCCGGGCTCCAACAACCCGCTGACCGCGGCGTACCAGGAAGTGCTTGCGGGTGGAAATGTCAGCATCGACTGTTGCGTGGTCGAGGATACCCGCGAAGGTACCGGCCCAAAGAAATTCGGTTATTTCAACCTCAGCAGCTTCGACCTCGGCGAGGCGGTGGCAGATATCAACCGCAATCCCAGTTGCGCCAATATGCCCGCGATCAGCGCTGGCACAGCAAAGTTGTACCCGTGGCATCGTGGCGTGCCAAGAAGCCAGGGCATTCCGAGCAACAGCCCCGGCCGTGAGCACGATATCGGCGTGTGCCTGATTCAGTCGGAGGTTGAATCGAAGGGCGTCGTGTTCTCGTCAGAGAATGCCCAGAACGTACTCGGGTACAAGATCAACTGCGCGGCACAAAATATCAGCAATCGGCCATTTACCGGCGGTGTCGCGACCGATCCGACCGAAGTTGACGCACCGTTCGTGGTTCCTCTGACCGCGCAGTGCGACGATTCGCAAAGTGCGAAGAAGTACTCCGACAACGTGCTGCTGCTGAACCTGCGACACGACGCGAAATTCAATCCGACACTGCTCTATCTTTCCGGATTGAACCTGCGCCTGCTGCAAGCGATCCAGCAGGTCAAGACGGCGGGTTGCGTGGACAACTCCGAGAATTTCCTCAATAAGCTGCAGTCGCTCTCTATTCGTGCGGGAGCGGACATTTTGCTTCGTAGAGGCGCGGCAGCAGTGCAGAAACTCGATGATGCCACGCGATTGGCCTTGTTGATCGGGAGTAGTGCCCCGACAGCCGAGCCCTACGGATCGTGCCCGGGGAACCCAAAGGGCTTGTTCGTCGGCCGTTTCATGAGCCTTAAATTTGCAACTTGCAGCGAGCTGGTGCAATCAGGCGCGGGCCAGAATGCCAAGTCACCGGCTGCATGCGCAATCGCCAGCGATATTCTGGCCGAGCTGCCGGCGCTGACGCCGTAGTTCAATGCACTTGCCACCGGAACGGTGGCACTGACAAGACCGGGAAGCGGCTGGCGCAGCTTCCCGGTTTTTTTACGCGTCGTGAACCAACCGAATGCCCCCGTTATGGTGCAACAAATTCAGTTGTTTTCGGCCCGATTAAAGCGCAAATATCCCGAATTCGGCGACATGTTCTTCAACGATGAAGTATTCGTCAACATCAAAGGTCAACGTTTCTGCCTGTGGCGGGCAGTGGACCAAGACGTCGACGATTCCAATCTACAACGCCACCGGGCATCGGCGGATTCCTACGGCGCCCGTCGGGCGCGTGCGTTCGAGTCCTGGAACGAAGCAGTTGCGGCATGAGGATGTCGATCAACTGCTCCTCCTTCGACGACCTTGACTTGTCAGTGCCTCCGCTCCCGCTCGCGCTTGAGCTTCAGCGAATAGTATTCCAGACGCGGGTGATCCGGCCGCGCAGAGCGGGCCGCGTCGACGGCACTGGCGAGCCGCAGCATGTTGCGCGCCTGCAGTGCCCGTTCGGCCTCGGCCAGCAGCTTGTCCGCGACGCTGTCGATGCCGCGCTGTGCCAGGTCGTTATCCGGATCGAGCGCGAGCGCCGCACGATACAGTTCGAGAGCGTTTCGCCCGGGCGGATCCACCAGCCTGTCCTGCGTCAGGGCGCGTCCGGCGGCGTCGAGCAGCTGCAGCAATTTTGAGTCGCTGCCGATGTCCACGGGCGCGGCCGGTGCGGGTTGCTGCCTCGCGAACAGTTCGGCGGCGTAGTTCCAGGGCTTCCATTGCGAGAGCGCCCAGACGGTCAGTAGCAGCGCGACCAGCCGCAGGCACCGGCCCGACCAGCGCCGAACCCACGCGCGGTCCACGCTGATTTTCGGCAGCGTGAATTTCGGGAGCCTAATCGCGCGAAGGGTGCCAGTGATGGCGGCGGAAAAGGCCGTGCGTGGGGCTGCGGCGGGCAGGTCGGTCTTCCGCCTGGACCGGCGCTGCGTGGCATCCGCAAAGTCGTGGATGCATTCGGCGGAGGCCGGATTGTGCAGGCATCGGAAAATGACGCCGGAGGAAACGAGTGGCGCGAGCAGCGCCTCGTCGTCGCGGCGCCCGGCGACGATGATCGCGAGATCCGGGAACTGCTCGTGCACCCGGTTGACGAGGGTGCGCGTGTCGCAGTCGGCGAGCGTCTCGTCGACCAGAAACACTGCGTTGCTGACGGCGACGATCAGTTCCCCGGCATGCGCCACGTCGTCGGCGCGCCAGACGCGATGCATGCCGGCGAGCGAATCGCGCAGCAGATCAATCAGCGCGCGATCCGCCGACAGCGCGATGACGTTCGCGCTCGCGGGCCACGAGGGTGCCGCCAAAGGCATGGCCTGTGGCGATCGTGAAGTGGGCG
>JAQBHG010000040.1:0-8072 GCA_032127975.1 Steroidobacteraceae bacterium | reverse complement strand
CTACCTGAGGGCGTTGCCGGTCTCGGTACTCAAGATCGACGGCAGCTTCGTGCGTGACGCCGGCAGCAACCAGCGCACGGAATCGATGGTCCGGGCGATCGCGCAGCTCGCCCACACGATGGGCATGGAGACGGTGGCGGAATTCGTCGAAACCGACGACCTGCGCATCCGCATGGCGAGCCTGGGCGTGGATTTCGGCCAGGGCTTTGCGATGGGCCGGCCGACCCCGTTGTCGGATGTCCTCGCGGACCTGCACCTCTATGGAGAGCTGGCAGCGCAAGAGGGCTGATCGCAGGTACCATGCGGCCCATGGATAGCCGGGAGCGTCTGCTGCTAGCCGGCCTCGCCGGCGGAATCCTGGGAATTGCGCTGGCAGGCGCGGGATTCTGGCTTGCCGGGCGCGGACACGCAGGCATCAGCCTGCCGGGTGATGACGCGGAACTCCTCGCCGAAGTACTCGGCCGTATCCGGGCCGACTATGTCGAGCGCAAAGACGATCATGATCTCATGTCGGGCGCCATTCGCGGCATGGTCGGCGAACTCGACCCGCATTCCGCTTTCATGGACGCTGGCGAGTTCGAGGATCTCAGGATCGCGACCGAGGGCAATTACTCGGGTATCGGCGTCGAGGTGACGCTCGAGTCGGGCGCCATCATCGTCATTTCGCCGATCGACGCGTCTCCGGCAGCGCGCGCCGGCCTACGCGCCGGCGACCGGATCGTCGCGGTCGACGGACGGGCCATCGAAGGCGCCGGACTTGCCGAATCCGTCGCGCGCATTCGCGGAGAACCGGGCACGGTCGTGAATCTCCGCATCGACCGGCAGTCCGTCGCGAAGCCGCTCGAATTCGCGATCGAACGGGCAATCGTTTCGGTCCACTCCGTACGCTACGAGATGCTGGAACCGGGCTACGGTTATCTGCGCATCTCCCAGTTCAGTGAAACGACAGGGGCAGACGTCGGCCGGGCGCTGGCCGCGCTGCAGCAGAATACCGGCAAGCTTCGTGGAATCGTGCTCGACCTGCGCAACAATCCGGGCGGCGTGCTGGATGCGGCGGTCGAGGTATCGGACGCCTTCCTCGAGCGCGGCATCATCGTCACGGCGGAGGGTCGCTCGCCTGAGGCAAACTTCCGCATGGAAGCCGCGGCCGGGGACCTTGCGCGTGGCGCGCGCATCGCGGTGTTGGTCAATGAAGGCTCCGCATCGGCGGCGGAAATCGTCGCCAGCGCATTGCACGACAATAAACGGGCGACGCTGCTGGGACGCAAGACATTCGGCAAGGGTTCGGTACAGACGGTATTGCCGTTGACTGACGGCCAGGCGCTCAAGCTCACGACATCCCGTTATTTCACACCGTCCGGGGCATCAATCAACGGGCGCGGCATCGTCCCGGATGTCCTGCTTCCCGATGTACTGCCGCAGGATGAATCGCGTGCGCCGAGTGTCGAGATAGATCCTGACGTACGCGCAGCAGTCGCGTGGCTGAAGGATGGAAGCCCATCGCTGGTTGCGGCGAAGGCCGCGCCGGTTCCCCGGTAGCCGGCGGTGAAACGCGCGCTCGTGCCGCTGGCCGCAGGATTCGAGGAACTCGAAGCCGTGACGATCATCGAGATGCTCGGCCGCAGCGGGACGGCCCGATGACGGAAAGTCCCCAAAACCCGGCCGCTGCGGATCCGGAAACCCGCGCGGGCGGCAACGACATGCAGCCGGCCGGGCATCCGAGCATCCGCAGGAGCCTGATGCGAGTCGATTGGCTCGTGCTCCTGGCCGTCGGGCTTTATGCGATGGTCCCGCACCCCGGGCCTTCGTCACCGCGGATCCTGTACATGGCGATCGCACTATTCACGATATTCGTGCTGGCGCTTCGCTGGCGCGGATTCCCGGTGCGCGGCACGGGCGAGCGGATCGCACTGTCGGCGGCCGCGATGGTCGCCTTCATCACGGTCGTAGCGTTCCAGACCGGCGGTACGCAGAGCCCGTTGATCAACCTGTACCTGCTGCCCATCGTGGTGGCCGCAATGACGCTCGGCGCGCGCGGCGCGACCATCGTGTTCGCAGGCGTCGTGCTCGCATACCTGTCCGTGATCCTGGGCGAAGGCCCGTTACCGAAGGCTCCCGAGCTGCTGGCGCGGCTGTTCGGCGAACTTGGCCCTTATGCGCTGGTCGCGTACCTGACACAGGTGCTCGCTGGCTCGGTCATCACCGCGCGGCGACTCATCGAAGAGATGGCGGAGCGGGATGCGCTTACCGGCATGCTCAATCTGCGCGCATTCCGTACCCTGCTGCACCGGGAGCACGAATTGCGTGCGCTCAGTGCGCGCGGCGGCTACGGGCTCCTGATCGTGGACATGGACCAGCTCAAGGAACTCAACGACGCGCACGGACACCAGGCCGGCAATCGAGCGATCACCACCGTCGCGGGTGCGATCGCGCGGGCGATTCGCACCAGCGACATCGCCGCCCGCTACGGCGGTGACGAGTTCGTGCTGTTCCTGCCAGAGGCGACGCCGGAGATCTCGGAAACCGTTGCGCAACGCGTGCGCAACAATGTCTACAAGAGCCTGTTCCAGGTCGGCGAACGCCTGCAGCGCATGACGGTCAGCGTGGGTGCGGCGAGCTATCCGCGTGATGGCCGACGCTACGACGATATCATCACAGCCGCAGACCTCCGGGTGAAGCGTGACAAGGAACTGCGTCGCCGCAACGCCGCCGGCGCCGATGAAAGGGATTCGTGAGAACAAAATGCGATCGCTGACCAAGGGTTACATGCAGAGTTTTGAAACCGCGGTGGACGCGGCAACATTGTGGCGGGCGCTGGTCGAGCCCGACGCGCTCGCGCTCTGGTACGGCGATCAGGCTGTCGTTGAGCCGCGTATCGGCGGCCGGTACTTCGCGGTGTCACGCTTATTCGGCCGGCGCGAGGCATTCATCGAGCGCTTCGAGCCCTGCGCACGGCTCCAGCTGCTGTTTGAACCCGGCTCGGACTGGCCGCCGCTCACCGAGGGTGCGCTGGTCGAGGACCTGCTCATCGACGAACACAAGGGACAGCGGATGCTGCGCGTGATCGGTTCAGGGATCCCGTCCGGCGCCGAATGGGCGCCGGTACTGAAGCACCTGAAAACCGGTTGGGCGCTTGCATTCGGTTTGCTGCAGACGCGGCTGCGCAACGGGGAAATCAAGGACCCGGTCGCATGAGGCGCGCGCTTCCCGCGCTGGCCGCCATGTGCATGGCCACGGCCACACAGGCCGCAACACTCGTACTTTCCGGCGGCACGGTCATTGACGGTTATGGCAATCCGCCGATCGCCGACGGCGTCGTCGTCATCGAGAATGACCGGATCCTCGCTGTGGGCGGCCGTGACCAGGTCCTGGTGCCGGATGGTGCCGAGGTCATTTCTACCGAAGGCATGACCGTGATGCCGGGCCTCTGGGACATGCAGGCCAGCCTGATGCGCCTGGGCCATGGCGACCTGGCGCGCTGGAATGAAATCTACGGCCCGCTTGCCGAGCGGGTGGTCATGCCGATCGCGGCCCGGCAGCTCCTGCAGGCGGGTGTCACGAGCGTCCGCGATACCGCTGCACCGCTTGAAGCCGCGGTCAATGTGCGGCGCCGCATACAGGAGCACCTGATCAACGGACCGACGCTATATGTATCGGGCCCGGTGCTGCGCAAGCTGGTGGCGCCGGGAACAGAAGAATGGCAGTGGGCGGTCAAAGGAGTGGAGGACGCCAGGGCAAAGGTTGCGCGACTGGCGGGCGCAGGTGTCGATTACCTGTTGCTCGGCGAAGTGGACCTGTGGACCGCGGAGGAACTTACCGCAGCAGTCAACGAGGCACGCGCCCGCGGACTGCCGGTGCATGCCTATGCGGACCGCCCGGCGGACGTCGAACGTGGCGTCGTGTTGGAATTCGATGGCTTTCTCGGCACCGGCATGGGAGCCGCCGCATTCCCGGACAGCGTGGTTCTGGCGTTGCGGCAGCGCCTGCTCGACCCCGCGCCGCGGCCGCTCACCTGGAGCCCTGCAATTTCCGCAGTCCTGAATTTCGAGTCGCTGCGCAGGAATGGCGAACCACTGGACGATCCGCGCACGACGGCGGAAATGCCTCCGCTCGTTGCGGCCGATATCCTGGGCTCGCTCTCGAATCCCGATAGCGTGACCTGGTATGAAATGCCGTCAGTCCGCGCCCTTGCGCTTTGCGACAAGCTTGGCCAGCTCGTGGATGCCAAGGTCGGCTTGCTGCTTGGTTCTGATGCCGGTGCGCCTGGGCACCTGCATTCACGGGCGACCTGGCAGGAAGTCGATTTCTGGGTGCACGACTGCGGCATCCCGGTTGAACGTGCGATACAGGCCGCGACCCACGACGCTGCGGTGGCCATGGGTGTCGGCCACGAATCCGGCACGCTGACACCCGGCAAGTATGCGGACGTGATCGCCGTGCGTGGCGACCTGCTGCGTCACCCCGATCTGCTGCAATTTGTGGACATTGTCATCAAGCGCGGTCGCCGGGTACGCTGAAATAATGAGCACGCGACGACTGAGCACGGACACACCGATGACTGTAATGGCCACGGACACGCAATCAGTGACGGCGACTGACTACGCCCGCGCGCTGGAACACGGCACTGATTGGCTCCGCTTCGAGCCGCCGGTGGAAACCATGTTCAGGCACTCCCATGTCATGCGTGTGAGAATGCAGGTGCGGTTCTGGCAATCGCTCCAGCTCACTGTAGGCCTGGCGGGCATCAGCATGATTTTGGCCGGTCCGGTGCCGGATAGCGGACGCATCTTGCTGCTCGCCTGTAGTGTCGTTCATCTCTCCATTTCAGTGGCGTTGGCCTTGATGGCTTTCAGCCGCGCCTACGCCAGTTCATACCTCGGGCTCGCAACGATCCTGACCCCGTTCCGGGCCGCCGCAGTGGCCGTCGCAGTGGCCGCCATCATCGATGCGGGCAGTAGCGGTACAGCGGTGATGACAATCAACATGTTTGGCTTGCTGTTCTTCTCGGGCCTATTGCTGCGACAGGCATTGCCCGCGGCGATGGTGATGAGCGCGGCGTTCATCGCCGCACTAATTGCTTTCGAGGTCCCGGCGGTGTTGGCAGCGTACGCGGTAACATCCTTGCTGCTCGTATTCGGATTGGCAGGATTTGTGGCCTGGGATATGCAGCGTGCAGCGCGTGTAGCCTTCCTGGAGCACGGAGTTACCAGGGTAGACGCGACGCGTGATGCGTTGACCGGCCTCGCGAACCGGCGCCACCTCGATTCGCGCCTGGCAACACTTTGGCAGACGAGTGCGGAAGCGGGGCAGCCGCTGACCGTGATGCTGATCGACGTCGATCACTTCAAGGCTTACAACGACAGCTACGGTCACCAGGCTGGCGACGAGGTGCTGCGCAGGGTCGCTCAAACGATGCGTACCGAAGCGCGGGAAAGGGATGTCGTCGCGCGATTCGGCGGAGAGGAATTTGTGCTGTTGGCGCACGGACTCAAGGAACAGGAAGCAGAGACGCTGGCCAACAAGCTCCGCAATGCGGTCGAAGCGCTTGCTATCCCGCACCTGGGCGCGCCGGCCATCGGCAAGATTTCCGTAAGCATAGGCGGGGCCTGCATCGTGCCGCTGCCGGGCCGCTCGGCCGCGGGAGCCCTGCAGTTGGCGGATCAGAACCTCTATGCGGCGAAGCGCCAGGGAAGAAACCGGGTTGTCTTCCATGCCGGCGAATACGAGATGATGCAGACCGGAGTCTTCTCGAACACCGGGGCCGATAGACGGTCCGGCTGAACAAAGTGACAATCCGGGCCATAATGTACCGATGACATCATTCATCCTGCGCGCACTGATCGCCGCGCTCGGCCTGTGGCTCGCGACCGAATGGGTCGACGGGATTTCGGTCAACAGCCCGACTACGTTGATTCTCGCAGCCGTGCTGCTCGGTATCGTCAACGCCATCGTACGGCCGCTTGCCATCCTGCTGACGTTGCCGCTCACGCTCATCACGCTCGGCTTCTTCCTGCTAGTGGTCAACGCCGCCATGGTCGGACTTGTCGCGGCATTCCTGCCCGGTATGAGGGTGCTGGGTTTCTGGGCGGCGTTCTGGACTGCGATTCTGGTGAGCGTCGTGAGCTGGATAGGCAACGCAATGTTCAGACCAGGCCAGCTGAAACGGCAAGACTGACCTTCAGCTGGTTGTCAGGGCCGTGCCGTGGTCCAGGTAGTGATTGATCCGCGTTTCCCATTCCCGCATGAATTGCCGGTAATGTTCTTCCGTGAACGACGCGACGAATGCGTCCCCCGCGGGCCCCAGATTTGGCTTCGAGACGATCATGGATTTTCCCCCAGGGACCCGGACAGGCGATCGGCGATCACAATTGTGATACCCATCGTTCGAGCTCCCTGGTTGTGCGCTTGCCCAGCGGCACCGCAGCACCACGCTTGAAGGACCGGCTTCCCGAAATGTGTATGTAGCCGCCCAGGTCAGTCGGCAGGTAGAACTCCCCGTACTTCAGCATCGCGACTTTCTTCCTGCCGAACTGGCCGTAGAAGTACGCAAACTCGAACAGCACGTTCAGGTTCGGCACGTTGTGCTTCTTGTTGCGGATGCGCGTCGTGGATTCCGGCGAGAAGACCAGCAATGCCCCATCGACCTTCGCACGAATGTGATCGAGGTCCTCGAGCAGGGTGCGGCCGGCCGTGAACGCGTCCCACCAGGGCAGGAACTTCAGCGCAGGGCTGCTGCATTTCCTGATGACGGCCCTGGCTTGTGACTTTGCGGCCGAAGAGGAGCCGATGAAAATTGTCATTGCCGGCATTCGGTTCTCCGGACGTGCCGCATAAACAACCATTTTCTGCTAGTTTTAGCCGGGAAGCCATCTGGCGCATTACAAGAACGACCGCACCATGAGCATCCAGCTTCGCCTCACCGTGATGAACTTCATGCAGTTCTTCGTGTGGGGTTCGTGGCTCATTTCACTCGGCGCCTACATGATCGTGACGCTTGGATTCACCGGCGGGCAGGTCGGCAGCATCTACGCGACGATGGGTGTCGCATCGCTCTTCATGCCCGGGCTGATGGGCATCGTGGCGGATCGCTGGGTCAACGCCGAGCGCGTGTTCGGCGTCTGCCACCTGGTCGGCGCGGGCCTCCTGATCTGGGCCTCGACAGTCAGGGATTTCGACACGCTCTACGTGATCATGCTGCTGAACGCGATGGTCTACATGCCGACCATCGCGCTGAACAACACCGTGTCCTACAAGGTGCTGCAGCAGGGTGGACTGAACGTCATCCGCAGTTTTCCGCCGATTCGCGTCTGGGGTACGGTCGGGTTCATTGCGGCGATGTGGATGGTGGACTTCGCCGGCTGGACCAAGAATGCGCTGCAGCTGTATGTCAGCGCGGGCGCGGCACTTTTCCTCGGCATCTATGCGTTCACCATGCCCAGGTGCCCGCCGGCGAAACAGGAGGGCAAGCGCAGCCTCGCTTCGGCGCTGGGACTGGACGCATTTGTCCTGTTCAAGCGCCGGCAGATGCTCGTGTTCTTCATATTCGCGATGATGCTGGGCGCGGCGCTGCAGATAACCAATGCCTTTGGCGGCGCCTACCTGGATGATTTCAAGAATGCCTATCCGGGAACATTCGGCGTCGAGCACCCGAACCTGCTGCTTTCGATCTCGCAGATTTCCGAGACGCTCTTCATCCTGACAATCCCGTTCTTCCTGCAACGCTTCGGCATCAAGAAGGTGATGCTGCTCAGCATCTTTGCCTGGGTGTTCCGCTTCGGGTTGTTTGCGGTCGGCGATCCGGGCGCCGGGCTGTGGATGCTCGTGCTGTCGATGATCATCTACGGCATGGCCTTCGATTTCTTCAATATCTCGGGTTCGCTGTTCGTGGACCGCGAATCGGAGGCAAACATCCGGGCGAGTGCGCAGGGGCTTTTCATGATCATGACGAACGGCCTCGGTGCCTTTGTCGGCGGCATGGCGAGCGGCTGGGTGGTCGATTACTTCACCGTGGACGGCGTCAAGGACTGGCAGAGCATCTGGTACACGTTTGCGGGTTATGCGCTGCTGCTGGG
>JAQBHG010000039.1:0-63010 GCA_032127975.1 Steroidobacteraceae bacterium | reverse complement strand
AGGCGAACTGGATCGGGCGCAGCGAGGGCGTGAACCTGTCGTTTCCCTGGCAGATCGACGGCGAGCGCGGCGAACTGAAAGTCTTCACGACGCGCGCGGACACGATCATGGGTGTCACTTTCGTGGCAGTCGCGGCCGAGCATCCGCTCGCGACATTGGCGGCTGCACGCAATGCCAGGGTCCGCGCCTTCGTCGACGAATGCCGCCGCGGCAGCATCATGGAGGCCGACATCGCGACCATCGACAAGCAGGGTGTCGCGACCGGCCTGCAGGTGACGCATCCGTTGACCGGCGCGGCAGTTGAGGTCTGGGTCGGAAATTACGTGCTGATGGCTTATGGCGAAGGCGCCGTGATGGGCGTGCCGGGCCACGACGAGCGCGATTTCGCATTCGCGAAAAAATACGGCCTGGCGATCCTGCCGGTCATCGACGTGGACGGTCGGCCCTATTCGACCGACGCCTGGCAGTCCTGGTACGCGGATGAGGGCCGCTGCGTCAATTCCGGCGCTTATGACGGCCTTGACTATCAGGCTGCAACGGACGCCATTGCACGCGACCTCGAGGCGCGTGGTCTCGGCCGCAAGCAGGTCGTCTGGCGGCTGCGCGACTGGGGCATTTCGCGGCAACGCTACTGGGGCTGTCCGATTCCGATCATCCATTGCCCGGCCTGCGGCGACGTGCCCGTGCCGGACGACCAGTTGCCGGTATTGTTGCCCGAGGACCTGGTGCCGGACGGTTCAGGTAATCCACTTGCGAAGACGCCGTCGTTCTTCGAATGCCGCTGCCCGAAATGCGGAACGCCGGCACGGCGCGAGACCGACACAATGGACACCTTCGTGGATTCGTCATGGTATTTTTTCCGTTATGCGAGCCCCGGCAACGCGCGCGCGATGGTGGACGAACGAGCCGCCTACTGGCTGCCGGTGGACCAGTACATCGGCGGCATCGAGCACGCGATCCTGCACCTGCTGTATTCGCGGTTCTGGACCCGCGTGATGCGTGACTGCGGCCTGACCCGGCTGGACGAGCCATTCCAGCGACTGCTGACCCAGGGCATGGTGCTGAACGAGATCTGGTTCCGGAAACCTGCGTCCGGGCGCATCGTGTACTACAGCCCAGCGGAGGTCGAAGCGCACGCCGATGGCGAGAGGAAATCCGGCGTGCTGAAGGCCGATGGCAAGCCCGTCGAATACGGCGGCATCGGGACGATGTCGAAGTCGCGCCGCAATGGCGTCGATCCGCAGCAGCTGGTCGATCGATATGGCGCGGACACTGCGCGGCTTTTCATGATGTTCGCGGCGCCGCCGGAACACACGCTCGAATGGTCGGACGAAGGCGTCGAAGGGGCCTTCCGGTTCATGAAGCGGCTCTGGAAGATCGTACACTCACATGTGCAGGCGGGTACTGTTGCGGCGCCCGACGTGGCTTCGCTCGATCCCGCGCAACGCGAATTGCGGCGCCGCGTGCACCAGACGCTGGCCAAGGTCGGCGACGACATCGGCCGGCGCAGGACATTCAACACGGCCATCGCCGCGGTCATGGAACTGCTGAATACGCTGGTTCGGTTCACGGACGGCTCGCCGCAGGGTCGCGCCGTGATGCAGGAGGCGCTCGATCTCGTCGTGCTGATGTTGTCGCCCTTCGTGCCGCATGCGACGCACGCGCTGTGGCGCGCGCTGGGCCACTCGACGGCGGTCGTCGACGAACCCTGGCCGCAGCCCGACGACAGCGCACTCGAGCTGGAGACGATCGAGATCGTCGTACAGGTCAATGGCAGGTTGCGCGCGCGAATCCCGATGCCCGCCGGGGCCGACGAGGCGACCGCGCGGGCGGCCGCGCTGGCAGATCCCGGTGTCGCGCGTTTCGTCGCGGGGCAGACGGTGCGCAAGCTGGTTTACGTCCCCGGCAAGCTTGTCAACGTGGTGACCTGATGCGCCAGTTACTTCTGTGTTTTGCAATCGGCGGGATGGCGCTGATGTCAGGCTGCGGCTTCCAGTTACGCGGCCAGGCGGCATTGCCTGCAGCGCTCGCAACGCCCTATCTCGAGACCAGCGACCGTTACACGCCGCTCTATGCAGCACTCGAGGCGCGACTGCGGGCCGCAGGCGCAAGACTCGTCGCCGACCCCGCGACCGCGAGCGCGGTGATCCATCTCAGCAAGGACGAAACCGGCCGCGAGCTGCTGTCGGTCTCGGCGCGCAACACGCCGGGCGAGTTCGAGGTCTATTACACCGTTGAATATTCCGTCAGTGCCGGTGGCAGTGAACTGCTCGCGCGCCAGCAGGTGACGCTGACGCGCGATTTCGGCTACGACGAGACGGCGGTTCTCGCCAAGGAACATGAGGAACAATCGTTGCGGGTGGCGCTCGCCGACGAACTTGCTGGCCTGATGCTGCGGCGCCTGGCCGCGTTATGAATCTTTCGGTATTCGATGTCTTCAAGGTCGGTATCGGGCCCTCGTCGTCGCACACGATGGGGCCGATGCTGGCTTCGCGCATGTTCGTTCAGGACCTGGCTGCACGCGGCCTGCTCGACCGCACGACCGAGCTCTACGTGCAACTCTACGGATCACTGGCATTGACGGGCCTTGGGCACTGCACCGATCGCGCCGTTCTGCTGGGTCTCGAAGGAAACGATCCGGCGGGATTCGATCCGGCAGTCATGGAGCCGACATTGGCGCGAATTCGCGGCAGCGGCCGGCTGCAGCTGCTCGGTCGCCACGAGATCGCCTTCGATGAGCCGATGAACCTGCTGTTCCTGCGCGACCAGATGCTGCCGGGCCACTCCAATGGCATGCGCTTCACGGCCCGCGATGCCGATGGCCGCAGCTTGCTCGGCGAAGAGATGTACTCGATCGGGGGCGGTGCCGTGCAGCGTGCCGGCGACCAGCCCGGTGCGGCGATGGCCGACGCTCCCAAGCTGCCGCTGCCATTTTCGAATGCAGGAGAATTGCTGGTCCGTTGCAGCGAAGCGGGACTCACGATCGATGCATTGATGATCGAGAACGAGCGTGCGATGCGGACACCTGCCGAGATTGACGCGGGGCTCGAGCGGATCTGGAGCGTCATGCAGGCCTGCGTGCTGCGCGGCTTTGCAGCTGGGGGAGTCCTTCCGGGCGTCCTGAGAGTCACGCGCCGCGCGCCGCGGCTGCAGCGAATGCTGCTGGCCGAGGCGCCCGGCGGGCTGGTGGACGCGATGGAGTGGGTGAATGCCTGGGCGCTGGCCGTCAACGAGGAAAATGCGGCCGGCGGCCAGGTCGTCACGGCGCCGACCAACGGCGCTGCCGGCATCGTGCCGGCCGTGCTGCATTACTACGCAAGGCTGTGCCCCGGCGGCGATGAGGCCGGCGTGCGCCGGTTCCTGCTGGCGGCGGGCGCGATCGGCCTGCTGTACAAGCGCAATGCGTCGATCTCCGGCGCCGAAATGGGCTGCCAGGGCGAGGTGGGCGTCGCCTGCTCAATGGCAGCGGGCGGTCTCGTCGCGGCGTTTGGCGGCTCGAACATCCAGGTCGAGAACGCGGCGGAAATCGGCATGGAGCACAACCTGGGCCTGACCTGCGATCCGATCGCGGGGCTGGTCCAGATTCCGTGCATCGAAAGGAATGCGATGGGTGCAGTCAAGGCGATCAATGCCGCGCGCCTCGCGATGCGCGGAGACGGGTCGCACAAGGTTTCGCTGGATCAGGTCATCGCGACCATGCGCCAGACCGGCCGCGACATGTCCTCGATCTACAAGGAGACTTCAGAGGGCGGGCTTGCGGTCAACGTACCCGAGTGCTGAGCCTGCATGTCGCTCGGCCTTGGCTTCCCTCAGCCTGCAAATCCATCCGTCGCGCGCACCAGCTGGTCGGTGATGCCGGCCTCCAGGGCCGAATGCCCGGCGTCGGCGACGACGCGGAAATCCGCCTCGGGCCAGGCGCGATGCAGGTCCCAGGCCGTCGTGATCGGGCATACGACGTCGTAGCGGCCCTGCACGATCACCGCCGGGATATGACGGATGCGGCCGACATCGTCCAGCAGCTGGCTTTCGCCGCGCAGGAACCCGCGATTCACGAAGTAGTGGCATTCGATGCGCGCAACCGCGAGCGCGAATTCGTCTTCGCCCCATTTGCGGACATTGTCGTCGTCGGTCAGCAGGAAGCTGGTTGATCCTTCCCAGACCGCCCACGCACGCGCGGCGGCGATGGCCGCGGCGCGGTCGGTCCCGGTCAGGCGGCGGTGATACGCATGCACCAGGTCGCCGCGCTCGCTCGAGGGGATGGGTGAGACGTAGGCCTCCCATCGGTCCGGAAATATTGCGCTGGCGCCCTGCTGGTAGAACCAGTCGAGTTCGCTCTTGCGCAACAGGAAGATGCCGCGCAATACGAGTTCAGTGACGCGCTCGGGGTGCGCCTCCGCGTAGGCAAGTGCAAGCGTCGATCCCCATGATCCGCCGAACACCTGCCAGCGCGCGATGCCGAGGTGTTCGCGCAACCGCTCGAGATCGGTGACCAGGTCCCAGGTCGTATTGTGCTCGAGACTCGCGTGCGGCCGGCTGCGGCCACAGCCACGCTGGTCGAACAGCACGATGCGGTAGCGCGCCGGGTCGAAGAACCTTCGCGCGCGCGTATCGCAGCCCGCACCGGGACCGCCGTGCAGGAAAATCGCCGGCTTGCCCGCGGAATTGCCGCATTCCTCCCAGTAGATCTCGTGGCCGTTGCCGACTGCCAGATGTCCGTGGCGGTGCGGTTCGACCGGCGGATAGAGTCCGCGCCGCATGTTGCCCGTTTCATTCAATCCGCACACTCCCCGGCATTTGATCTGGGTCATTCCGGCGACACATGATGGGTACCTAAAATATCATGGGCGAGGTGAAACCATGAATGACGCAGATTGCCTGATGTGAGGCGCCGATGCCCGTCAAATTCTCGATTTTTTCGCTGACAACGGTGCTGTTCCGGCCAAAGGCCGTATTCGATGCACTGGCTGTCAGCGAGCCGTCCGCAGCGAAGGTGTTCTTCGGTTTCGCGCTGTGGATCGGCGTGCTGCCGCCGCTATTCGCATACATCGGCACCATGAATTTCGGCTGGCGGCTGGGAGTTGAACCGGTATTCCTGCCGCAGCGCACGGTGCTCGCGATCAGCGCTGCGTACTTCGCCGCTCTGCTGCTTGGATTTCTCAGCAGCGCGGTGATCGCGCGCTGGATGGCCATTACCTACGATGCCAGCCAGTCGCTCGGCCGCTGCTTTGCGCTGATGGCGATCGTCGGTGCGCCGCTTGCCGTCGGCAGCGTCATTCACCTTTATCCCCACGCATTCATCAATGTCCTGGTGCTGGTTCCCACGCTGATCTGGAGCATGTACCTGCTTTATCGCGGCCTGCCGGTGGTGCTCCAGACCGGGCCCGATCGCGGCATGCTGATGGCCTCCGCGTTGATCGCCTACCTGCTGGTTGCGGCCGTCAGCCTGCTCGGCGTGACGGTCGCGCTATGGGGCAGCGGGCTCGGCCCGCTGATCGGCTACTGACGCCATGAAATACGAAGACCGGATTGTCACGGCATTCACGGCCTGCTCCATCCTGTGGGCGGTCCTGGGCATGCTGGCCGGCGTGTATGTGGCTGCCGAACTCGTGTGGCCGACAATCGACTTCGGCCTGCCCGGATTGTCATTCGGGCGCCTGCGCACGCTGCACACGACGCTGGTGCTGTTCGGCTTCGGTGTCTCCGGGCTCATCGCAACCGCGTTCTACAGCGTGCAACGCACGTCGCATGTGCGGCTGTTCGCGCCGGGCCTTGCATGGTTCGTGTTCTACGCCTGGCAACTCACGATCGTGCTCGGCGGGGTCTCCGTCATGGCTGGCTGGAATGCCGGCAAGGAATATGCGGAGCTTGAATGGCCATTCGACCTCGCGATTGCGGTGGCCTGGGTTTCCTTTGGTGTCGTGTTCTTCGGCACCATTGCGCGCCGCAGGATGGAGGCGATCTATATCTCGAACTGGTTTTACGGCGCCCTGATCATCGTCGTGGCGATGCTGCACATCGTCAACAGCCTGGCGGTGCCCGCGACAATCGGAAAATCGTACTCACTGTTCGCCGGTTCGCAGGACGCCATCGTACAGTGGTGGTACGGACACAACGCGGTCGGATTCCTGCTGACCGGCGGTTTCCTCGGAATGCTTTACTACTTCCTGCCGAAGCAGGCGGAGCAGCCGATCTGGAGCTATCGTCTCTCGATCGTCGCTTTCTGGGCCTTTGTTTACACCTACATCTGGGCAGGTCCGCATCACCTGCATTACCACTCGATTCCGGAGTGGGTGCAGTCGCTGGGCATGGTCATGAGCCTGATCCTGCTGGCGCCGTCCTGGGCGACCATGGTCAACGGCATCATGACGGTCAGCGCCGCGGCGAAGAAATTGCGCAGCGATCCCGCGCTCAAGTTCATCGTGCTCTCGTTGGCCTTCTACGGTCTTGCGACCTTCGAGGGCCCGATGCTCGCCATCAAGAGCGTCAATGTGTTCAGCCACTTCACCGAGTGGACCATCGGCCATGTCCATTCCGGCGCGCTCGGCTGGAATGCGCTGATTACATTCGGCACGTTCTACTTCCTGGTGCCGCGCCTGGCCGGAACGTCGCTTTACAGCGCACGGATGGCGAATATTCATTTCTGGCTGGCGCTCGCGGGTGTGCTCCTCTACGTCCTTGCGATGTGGGGCGCCGGCGTGTCGCAGGGCGTGCTGTGGCTCTCCCTCGACGAACTTGGAGAAGTCCGCTTCAGCTTCAATGACGTGATGGCCGCGATGAAACCCTACTACCTGTTGCGGTTCATCGGCGGCCTGCTGTTCCTTGCGGGTGCAGTGCTGATGGCCTTCAACCTGATGCGCACATTCGCCGGACGCCGCACCGTCGAAATCGCGCCGCCGGCAGTACCGGCGGCGCGGGGGCTCAAGTGAACTTCCTGTCGCTGCACAAGCGCCTCGAGCGGCATTCCGGGCTGCTGATCTTCGGCATCCTGGTCGTGTCGTCGATCGGCGGTCTCGTGCAGGTCCTGCCGATCGTGCTCGATGAGGCCCACGGCGCGCCGTCCGCCGGTCTCGCGGTTTATTCCCCGCTGGAACTCGAGGGACGCGACATCTATATCCGCGAGTCCTGCAGCACCTGCCACACGCAGCAGGTGCGCCCGCTGCTGGCGGAGGTGAAGCGTTACGGACCCTACTCGCGGGCAGGCGAATTCGCCTATGACCGGCCATTCCTCTGGGGATCCAAGCGCACCGGGCCCGACCTCGCGCGGGTCGGCGGCAAGTACAGCGATGCCTGGCACCGCCTGCACTTGCTGGATCCGCGCGCGGTCGTGCCGGCCTCGATCATGCCGGCCTATCCCTGGCTCGCGCAGCGCGACGCCGATCACGACCGCTCAATCGCGGCCCGCATGCGCGCGCTGCAGATGCTCGGCCATCCCTACACCGACGAGGATATTGTCGCCGCGCCGGCGCAACTCGAGGGCATGACCGAACTCGATGCCGTAACCGCCTACCTGCAATCGCTGGGCCGCAGCATGCAGGCGGAGTCGCAGCCATGACGCTGCTGATCTTCTTCGGCGACATGCTGGTGATGGCATTCATGATCGCGGTGATTGTCTGGCTCTCGCTGCGCTCCACGCGTCGGCAGCTCGACGCGGCTGCGCGGATTCCGCTTGAAGACGAGGACCCGCATGGCTGACATGCCATCGCAATTCTGGGCCGGCTGGATTGTCGTGATCACGGTCACGAGCTTCATTGCGCTCATCTGGTTCGTTCGGGACGTCTATCGCGAAGGCGAGGCAGACGAAGGAATGGAGGACCAGGTATGGGATGAAACGCTGCGTGAAGGCGCGCGGCCGGCGCCGATCTGGTGGTTCTGGTTCATCCTCGCGCTGATGTCTGTCTCGGTGGTCTACGTCATGCTTTACCCGGGACTCGGAGCCTACAAGGGTGTTCTGAGGTGGTCGCAGGGCAGCAGGATCGCCGAGCGATTTGCGGACTACGAGACGCAGTTCGGTGCCGAACGAAGACGGCTGCAGTCGTTGCCGCTGGCGCAGCTGGCGGACGAACACGAAGCGATGCGATCCGCCTGGCGCGTGTTCAACAGCAACTGCACGTCCTGCCACGGCCGTGACGCGGCGGGACAGGCCTGGCAGTTTCCCGACCTGACGGACGACTCCTGGCAATGGGGAGGCGACGAGGCGCGGATCGTGGAGACGATCCGTTCCGGGCGCCAGGCGGCGATGCCGGCGTGGGAGGCCGTGATCGGTGCAGCAGGCGTCGAGCAGGTCGCCGACTACGTGCTGAGCCTCAGTGCCGGTGATTCCGCGTCAGCGGCGAATGCAGAGGGTGGCCTGCTCTTTCAGCAGTTCTGCTCTGCCTGCCATGGGCCCGCGGGCTCGGGCCAGCCCATGCTTGGCGCGCCGGCACTGGACGATGACGCCTGGTTGTATGGCGGCGATCGGGCGCAGGTCGTTCGATCGATTGCCCAGGGACGCAATGGCGTGATGCCCGCATTCGGGTCACGACTGGACGACACGCAAATCCGGCTGCTCGCGGCCTGGCTGTCGTCCGGAGCCCGGATTCCGGAAGACCGCTAGAAGCTGAACACGAACCCGGCCAGCACTTCCGCCTGGAAGATCGTCGAACCACTCGCGACGATGCGGCAAAAGCCGCTGCCGTTGTCGGAGCGGCAGAAGATGGACGTATCGGAGTCGACCGCCGTCAGATAGCCGCGCGCCTCGAGCCGGAATGCCGCGTGCCCGGACACCGGCATTGCGACCCCAAGACCCATCGAGCCCGAAAATCTCGTCCGACCCCTCGCACCGGCGCCCGACGGCGAAAATTGCGTCACGCCAAGTCCCATCGCAAAATAACCTTGGGCCTTTTCGTAGTCGCCGATCGGTACGGTGCCGCCGAAATGCAGGTACTCGACGTCCACGTCGTGGTTTGCAATGCCGTCGTTGACACTTGAAACCTGGCGCGAATACCAGAGCTGCAGATAGCGATCGTCACGCCTGCCGTAACGAAATTCGAGTGCAAGTGCCAGGCTCGTTCCCTCATCCAGGTCATTGCTGTCGCCGCTGACCGAGTCCTCGAGATTGCCTCCGACGCGATAACCTGCATTGACCGCAAGTTGCAGGAAGGGCGGGTCGTCGGCATGGGCGAGGGGGGCTGCGAGCAATGCGGCAAGCGCGAACAGGATTTTCGGGGTCATGTGTTTCTCACTATTACCCGCGTTTTCATGGAAATCAATGAGATGCTCCGGCAATCAGCCGATCGATTCGCTCTTCGTGCTATTGCCGCGGAGCGCCGGCCCGCCGACAATCAGGCCGATGCGCATCTCCACAGACCAGCTGGGCAGGAAGCTTGAAGGCAGGCTGGCGCCCGCCTGGCTGGTCATCGGTGACGAACCGCTGCTGGTCGGTGAAGCCGCCGACGCCATCCGCGCGCGTGCGCGCGCCGAGGGATATGCGGGCAGGGAACTTTTTTTCGTCGAGCGGAACTTGGACTGGTCCTCGCTGCTCGCCTCCAGCCAGTCACTGTCACTGTTCGCGGAACGACGCATCCTCGAGCTCAAGATGCCGAGTCCGCGCCCGGGAAAGGATGGCGGCGCCGTACTCACACAACTGGCCTCGGATCCTGCACCGGACACGCTGCTCCTGGTCGTGACCGGGCGGCCGGAGCGGGATACCTGGAGCACTGCCTGGTTCAAGGCATTCGAGAAAAATGGCGTGGTCGTGCAGGCATGGCCGGTGGAAATCGGGCAGCTGCCGCAGTGGATCGTCGCCCGCGCAGGAAAGCATGGCCTTGCGATCGATCCGGAGGGCGCGCAGCTCCTTGCCGAGCGGGTCGAGGGCAACCTGCTGGCGGCGCATCAGGAAATCGAGAAGCTGGCATTGCTGCATGCGGGCCGCGACGTAGGTGTCGACGAGGTGCTGGCGGCGGTTGCAAACAGCGCGCGCTATGACGTCTACCAGCTTGGCGAAGCGGCGCTCGACGGCGATGCAGAGAGGAGTCTCCGCATCCTCGAAGGGCTTCGCGCCGAGGGAGCCGAGCCTGCGCTCGTGCTCTGGGCACTGTGCCGCGAGCTGCGCGCTCTCGCCGAAGCACGCCGAAGTCCGGATGCCGCAGCAGGCTACGGCCGCCAGGCCGAACGCCGCGCCGCACTGCTTGCGCGCGCATTGCGTCGTACGGCGGGGCAACCGCTTGGGCCGCACTTCATCGACGCAGGGCGCGTCGATCGCCAGATCAAGGGACTCGGCCGGGGCGATCCCTGGACCGGGTTGACGGGTCTGGTCGCCGCAATGGCGGGTGTCAGGCTCCCCGAAGCACCGGCTGCCTGAGGCTCGATGCGGCCAATCGGCGTCTTCGGCGGGATGTTCGATCCGATTCATTACGGGCATCTGCGCACCGCGCACGAACTCTTCGAGCTGCTGGATCTCGAAGCGATCGCTTTCGTGCCGGCCGGCGATCCGCCACACCGTGCGCGACCGCTCGCGGAATGCGCGACCCGGCTTGCGATGGTTCGCGCAGCAGTCGAAGGCGACCCGCGATTCATCGTCGATGATCGTGAACTGCGCCGCGCCGGGCCCTCATACACCGTGCTGACCCTCGAAGAAATGCGTGCCGAACGCGGCGCGCAGCCAATTGCACTGATCCTCGGCATGGATGCATTCGCCAGGCTGGACGGCTGGCATCGCGCTGCGGAGTTGATCGGGCTTGCGCACATGGTCGTCGCGGTGCGGCCGGGTTCAGAGCCACCGCGCCAGGGCTTGGCGGCGGAGCTTCTGCGCGATCGCGCCTGCGATGACCCGGGCCGGCTGTCCGCGGCCCCGGCGGGCCTCGTTTTCGTCAACATGGGCACCCAGCTCGACGTGTCATCGAGCGCGGTACGGGATGTCGTCGCCGCGGGCCGCGATCCGCGCTACTTGATGCCCGAGGCTGCGCGTAGGATCATCATCGCCAGGGGCAGTTACGCCCCGGCCAGGTGAAACCGAGGAATGACCGAAAAGAGGACGAAGACCCGACGCCGCAGTTCCGCCACTGCTCAGAAGAAGACCAGGAAGCCTCCTGGCGCGTTGACAAAAATAGCCATCGCCGCACTTGAGGACATGAAGGCAGTCAATGTCAAGGTCCTCGACGTTCGCAAGCTCACCGATGTCGCCGACACGATGATCGTCGCAACGGGCACTTCCGACCGCCACGTCAAGTCGATCGCCAGCCGCCTGGTTGAGCGTTGCCGCCAGGCAGGCCATCGGCCTTATGGCGTCGAGGGCGAGCGCGAAGGCGAGTGGGTGCTGGTCGACCTGCAGGACCTGATCGTGCACGTGATGCTGCCCCGAATTCGCGAGTTTTACGGGCTCGAGAAGCTGTGGGACCTGCGTCCCTCGCTGCGCGCGCCGAGTCTCGCCTGAGCCGCCGATGCATGCCCGGCTGATCGCGGCCGGCACCCGGCTTCCCGACTGGGTCAACGACGGATGCGCCGGTTACGCCAGGCGTTTCACCGGATTCCGGCTCGAACTGGTTGAAATTCCGATTCCGCGGCGCGGCCGTGACGGCGATGTCGCACGTGCCGTCGCGGGCGAAGGCCGGCGCATGCTCGAAGTCATCGGCAAGCGTGATTACGTCGTGGCACTCGAGGTGACCGGCCGTGCGATGACCACTGCCGAACTTGCGCGCTGGCTCGAAAGCCGCCTTGCGGGCGGTCGCGACCTGGCGTTCATGATCGGGGGTCCGGATGGCCTGGCCCCCGATGTGCTGGAACGCGCCGATTTCCGCTGGTCGCTTTCGCCGCTGACCTGGCCGCATGGACTCGCCCGGATCATGGTTGCCGAACAGCTCTACCGTGCCCACAGCATGCTGAAAGGACATCCATATCATCGCGGCTGATCCGGCCCGGATTTGACCGGGCTCCGCCCGATCCGCTTGGCTTGCGGGTATGCTGACAAATTTTCCGGCTCCCTCAATGCCTTACACCCGCATTCGACTTGCTTCTGCATCGCCGCGGCGGAGCCAGCTGCTCCGCCAGATCGGCGTGGCGCACGACGTCCGGCCGGTGAATCTCGATGAATCGCGGTTGGGCGGCGAATTGCCACGGGACTACGTGCTGCGCCTGGCGCGTGAGAAGGCGTTGGCGGCGGTCGCGAGTGGCGACGGCATCCCCGTGCTGGGGGCGGACACGACCGTGGCCATGGGCGAGGAAATCTTCGGCAAGCCGCGGGATGAAGCAGATGGAGTCCGCATGCTCGCCGCCTTGTCCGGCAGGAGCCACGAGGTGCTGACCGCGGTGGCGCTCGCATGCGATGGGCGCCTGGAAACGGCGATCAGCGAAACCCGCGTAACGTTCCGTACGATTTCCGAAGCTGAATGCCGGAGCTACTGGGCAAGCGGAGAGCCGGCGGACAAGGCAGGCGCGTATGCGATCCAGGGTTTCGGCGCGGTATTCATCGCCCGGCTCGAAGGCAGTTACTCGGGCGTGATGGGCCTGCCCCTGTGCGAGACGGCGACGCTCCTGGATGCCGTTGGCGTCCGTCGCTGGCAGGTCGGGGCGTGAGCGTCGACATCCTGGTCAATGTGACACCGCGCGAAAGCCGTGCCGCCGTGGTCGAGCAGGGCGTCGTGCAGGAGCTCTACATCGAGCGTGCCAACCGGCGCGGCCTGGCCGGAAACATCTACAAGGGCCGCGCTTCGCGCGTTTTGCCCGGCATGCAGGCGGCATTCATCGAAATCGGACTCGATCGCGCGGCGTTCCTGCATGCCTCGGACATCATGCCGCCCGGCATGGAACCCGGGGTCGAGACGCAAGCCTTCGAAAATGTCCGCGATCTTGTCAACGAAGGGGACAGCATCCTCGTTCAGGTGCTGAAGGATCCGCTCGGCACGAAAGGCGCGCGGCTCTCGACCTACGTGACGCTGCCGTCGCGATTTCTCGTGTTCATGCCGCAGGGCCGGGGCGTGGGCGTGTCAGCGAAGATCGAAGATGAGGCCGAGCGCCAGCGATTGCGCGAGGTGATTCTGGGCTTCAGCGGCGGGCGCGGTGGCTGGATCGCGCGGACCGTTGCCGAGGGTGCGCAGATCGAGGCGTTGCGCGCCGACATGATGTTTCTCGAACGACTCTGGCAACTGATCCGGGAGCGCGGCGCACGCGCCGGTGCCGAGGAAATCGTCCACGAGGGGCTCCCCTTGCCATTGCGTGTGCTGCGCGACCTGCTGGGCGAGCAGGTCGACCGCGTGCTCGTGGATACGCCGGCCGCGCATGCGCAGATGACCGCATTTGCCGGCACCTTCATGCCTGCGCTTGCCGGGCGCATCGAGATTCATGACAGCAAGCGGCCGATCTTCGACTTGTACGGCGTGGACGATGAAATCGAGCGCGCGCTCGATCGCAAGGTGCCCCTGAAGTCTGGCGGTTACCTCATGTTCGACCAGACCGAGGCGCTGACGACGATCGACGTCAATACCGGCGCCTTCGTCGGCCACCGCAACCTTGAGGACACGATCTACCGCACGAATCTGGAGGCAGCGGTTGCGCTTGCGCGCCAGCTGAGGCTCCGCAATCTCGGTGGCATCATCATCGTGGATTTCATCGATATGCAGGACGCCGGTCATCGCCGTCTTGTGCTGCAGGCTCTCGAACAGGCGCTCGTGGGGGACCATGCCCGGACCAGCCTGTCGGCCGTATCCGCACTGGGCCTCGTCGAGATGACCCGCAAGCGCACCCGCGAGAGTCTGGAACACCAGCTGTGCCGGCCTTGTCCAAGCTGCGATTCACGGGGATTCGTGAAGACGGCCGAGACGGTCGCCTATCAGGCTTTCCGCGAGGTGCAACGCCAGGCACGGCAGTTCGATTGCCAGGAATTGCTCGTACTGGCGCACCAGGACGTCATCGAGTTGTTGCTCGACGAGGAATCCGCGGCGCTGGCCGAGCTCGAGCTCGCGGTCGGCAAGCCGATCCGGCTGCAGGCCGAGTCGCTTTATGCCGAAGATCAATTCGACGTCGTGCTGGTATAGGAAGGAACAGGTTCGGGCAGCATGGTCACGTTGGGACAAGTACTGAGGAGGCTGTGGCGCTGGGTGGCAGCGGTGGTTGCCGCGCTCGCGCTGCTCGCGGCGCTTGGCGTCGGCGCATTCCGCCTCGCGATCGAATTGCTGCCCGGCTACCAGCAGCAGATTGCGGAGCAGGTCCGGGCGGCGACCGGTCTCAGGCTGGAATTCGATTCGCTGAATGCGCGCATCGGCCGTTACGGACCCGAGATCCATTTCAGTGGCGCACGTGTGCTGCCGGCCAGCGGTGACCAGCCGCTGGTCAGTGCCGAGTCGGGTCGGGTGAGCCTGGCGATCGGTCGCTCGCTATTGAACCGGCGCATCGAAGTCGGACGCGTCGTGCTGGTACGGCCGCGGCTGTATTTCGTGATCCACACCGATGGCAGCGTCGAGCTGGTGGGCCAGGGCGCAATCGATACGAAGCCGCGCACCGAGCGCGAACCGATAACGCTTGCGCGAATTCCGCGTGGCCTGTTTGCGGTCCGCGATGCGACACTCGACGTGCTCGACCTGCGCGCACGGCAGGGGCGCTTTGAACTGACCGGGGCGGACCTGGAGCTTGAACGCAGCGGCGGTCACGTGAGCCTGCGTGGTCACGTCGATCTGCCGGAGCACCTCGGCTCGGCCCTGGATATCGAGGGCGACGTGGATGGCGATCTCGATGACACGGATGCGTTGGAATGGCGGGCCAGGGTTGATGCGAGCGATCTTGATTTCGAGCAATGGGCGGCGCTGTTGCCGGACAGCTTCGTAGTACCCGCCGGAGGCCACGGTTCGGTAAGCGCGACTGTGCGCGGTGTCGGCCGCGGGTTCACAAGCCTGCGACTGCGGCCGGATCTCGGCAACCTGCTGTTGCCGGATGGCGGTGTCGAATTCACACGCGTGGCGGGCGACATTCGCCTGCAGCGCGATGCCGATGCGATCTCGATCGACGGCACGGGCCTCGAACTGTCACGCGAGGGCGCGCCCTGGCGCCCGACCAATTTCTCGGCGACCGTGAGCCGGCGCGATGGCCGGGTGGTTTCGGTCGCTGCCCGGGCGGACTACCTGCGGATCGAGAATCTCGCGGCATTCTCATCGCTGCTGCCGGCGGGGCCGCTGCGCGGGAATCTGGAAGCGCTGGCGCCACGCGGCGAGCTGTTCGGTCTCGATGCCGCCGTGACGGGTATCGGCGAGGGCCGGCTGCCCGATATCAGCGGGCGTGTGCGATTTGCGGATGTCGGATTCGAGGCGTTTGGCAAGGCGCCCGGCCTGCAGGGTCTCGACGGCGCAATCGAAGGCCGCGGCGCGGGCGGTATCCTGCGCATTGCAACGCGCGATGCCCAGGTAGTCTGGCCGCTGCAATGGCGTGCAATTGCGGAGCTTCGCCAGGTCGAAGGAAAAGTCGAGTGGAACCGGTTTGGTGACGGCCTGAGGTTGTGGCTGGACGATGCCGTGATCGACACGGCTCACGGCATTGCGCGCGGCAAGCTGCGCATGGCGTTTCAGCCGGGCCAGCTGCCGCTGATGGATCTGAGTGCGAACCTCCGGGATGTCGACGTGACGCAGATCTGGCGCTACCTGCCGATCGCGCAGCTGAAGCCCAAGTCATTGGGCTGGCTGGATGCCGCATTCCGCGCCGGCCGATTGGTCGAAGCCACGATAACCCAGACTGGCCCGACCCGCGGATTCCCTTACCGTGAGGGGCAGGGGAGCTTCCATGCAGAGGCCCGCGGAAAGGGTGTGACGCTCTTTTATGCACCGGGATGGCCGGAGATCCGCGGGCTCGATGTCGAGCTGGCTTTCGACGGACCCGCCATTCACGCGGTCGCGACCAGGGGCTCGATGGCGGGTATCGCGATCACAGCGGCCGAAGCCAACAGCGCGGACTATCGCGACTCCATCTTCGCGCTCAGCGCAACCGCGCGGGCTGATGCGGGCCGGGCCCTCCGTTTCCTGCAGGAGAGTCCACTCGCTCCGTCGCTGGGGTCGGGCTTCGCCGACCTGACGGGTTCCGGGCCGGTCAATGGCGAGCTCGCGATGTACCTGCCGCTCAGGGACTTCGAGCGGCGGGTCGTCACGGTGATGACCACGCTCGGTGGCGTCAAGCTGCAGCTCCGCCAGCAGACAATTGAAGCCAGCGACTTGAAGGGGGTTCTGTGGGTGCGCAACCGGGAAATCGACGCGCCATCGATTTCCGGGCGGTTGCTGGGCGGACCGTTGCAGGTCTCGATCAGGACGACGACTCAGAAAGACGGCAGCCTGAGCACCCAGGTCAATGGGCAGGGAACCGTGGCGGCCGTGCCGCTGCGACCGGTCGCGCGTCTGCCGGTCAACGCAGGCGTATCCGGCACTGCGGACTGGCGCGGATTCCTGACCGTCGAACGCAGCGCTGACCGAAAGCTCCCGGCGCGCGGCACGCTGCGACTGAGCAGCGATCTGCGCGGTCTTGCGTCGAAATTACCGGAACCCTTTGCGAAGGCCACCGAATCCACGCGCCCACTGACAATTTCTGCGAATTTCGGTGGTGATGGCGGACCGCGGATCCAGGCGCAGCTTGGGCGCGACGTCCATGCCCTTCTGCAATGGCGCGGCAAGCCGGAGGATCCGCCGATCGAGCGCGGCATCCTGTCATTCGGTGCCAACGCACCGACGGCATTGCCGCGAGCCGCGGGTCTCTGGCTCTCGGGCCGCCTCGAGTCGGCAAGCATCTCGGATCTGCTGGAACTCAAGTGGGATCAGCCGCGCGGGCGGCCGCTCCACGAATGGCTGGGCGGGGTCGACTTGTCGATCCAGCGCCTTGAAGTGCTGGGGTACGAATTCGCCAACGCGAGTGGCCGGATGCGGCCCGGCAATCGTGCCTGGGAGATCGACGTGGACTCGGAGAATGCGAGCGGTCACCTGGTCGTGCCGCACACATTCCCCGGCGAAGTTCCGTTGGTTCTGGATCTCGAACGCCTGCGTTTCGGAGAGTCCGTTCGTAGCGGCGAGGGCGAACCGGATCCGCGCCAGTTACCGGCGATCCGCGTCGATATCCGCGATCTCCAGTTCGAGGGCCGCCAGTACGGGCACCTGCAGGCCGAGCTCGCGCGTGGCACGGCCGGCATGACGCTGAACCAGTTCACGATGGTGCATGCGGCATTCACCGCCAAGGGCCGGGGCAGCTGGCTGGTGCGCGAATCCGGCCCTGAATGCCGGCTCGAATTCGAGGCGGACAGCACCAACGTGCTCGCATTCATGAATGCGATGCAGCTCGGTTCTCTGATCAGCGGCCGTCACGGCCGGATTTCCGCGAGTCTGAGCTGGCCGGGACCGCCGGAATCGAGCGCGATCGGGCGCCTTACCGGCCGGCTCGACATGGCGGCGGAAGATGGCCGCCTGACCTCGGTCGAACCGGGCGCAGGCAGGGTCTTCGGCTTGATGAGCATTGCGCACTTGCCGCGCCGGCTGGCGCTCGATTTCGGCGACCTGACCGGCGAGGGCCTGTCCTTCGACACCCTGCGCGGCACATTCCAGCTGACCGATGGCGAGGCCTACACGGACAACCTGACGCTGCGCGGCTCGGCCGCGGAAATCGGCGTGGCCGGCCGCACCAACCTGCGCGAAGGCACCTATGATCAGACCGCGGTCGTGACCGGACAGCTGGGCGCGTCGTTGGGCGTGGCGGGCGCACTGGCCGGCGGCCCGGCGATCGGCGCGGCGCTACTGTTGTTCTCGCGGATCTTCAAGGAGCCGCTGGCCGGTGCCACGCGCGGTTATTATCGTATCACCGGCAGCTGGGACGACCCGCAGGTGCGACGCATCGATGCGCGCGAGATGAAGGATACACAGCAAGTTACCGTGCCCCAGCGCGCCGGCGCGTCCGGAAGCGGACCGTCGCCATGATCCAGCCGATCGTAGCCGCCGTGCAGATGACCTCGGTCGCGGATGTCAGCAGGAATCTCGATACGGCCCGGCGGCTGCTGGAGCAGGCCCGTGCGGGCGGCGCCTGCCTGGCGGTATTGCCCGAGAATTTCTCCTTCATGGGGCGCACCGAGGCAGAGCGGCGCGAAGTCGTCGAGGCCGACGGCGAGGGCCCGGTTCAACGGGCAGTCGAAACCGCAGCACGCGAACTCGGGATCTGGATCGTCGCCGGTACGCAGCCGATCGCCGTTTCCGGCGAGGCACGACCGGCGAGCGCCTGCATCGTTTACGATGCCGGCGGCCGGCGGGTCGCGCGCTACGACAAGATGCATCTGTTCGACGTCGATCTGCCGGACGGCCGCGAGGGTTATCGGGAATCGGCAAACGCGGTTCCGGGCGTGCAACCCGTCACGGTTGACACACCGGCGGGACGGCTCGGATTGACCGTGTGCTACGATTTGCGCTTCCCGGAGTTGTACCGTCGCCTGGTTTCCGGGGGAGCAGAGATCTTCAGCGTGCCTTCAGCATTCACCGGTCCGACCGGCCGCGCGCATTGGGAAGTGCTGCTGCGCGCCCGGGCGATCGAAGATCTTTCATTCGTCATTGCCGCTGCACAGACCGGGATTCACGATAATGGCCGCGAAACCTATGGTGACAGCCTGATTGCCGATTACTGGGGTCGTGTGCTGCGGCGCCTGCCGCGCGGCAGCGGCGTGGTCCTGGCAGCGCTCGACCGCGAGCGGCAGGCCGCGACGCGCGCCAGTTTTCCGGCGCTGGATCACCGGGTGATCGGGTGAGCGCGAATGCTCTCGAGTGCGCGCGGGAACTGATCCTCGCACCTTCGGGCCTTGACGAGGGCCGGCTCGAACAGGCCCTCGGTTCGCTGCTCGGTGCAGCCGTCGATTCGGGCGATCTCTATTTCCAGCTTGCGCGCGAAGAGCACTGGGCGCTCGAGGATGGAATCGTCAAGGAAGGCAGCCACGGCATCGAGCAGGGTGTCGGCGTGCGCGCAATGGCGGGAGAGCGCACCGGCTTTGCGTACTCCGATGAAGTCGTGCCGGCTGCCCTGCTGGAGGCGGCGCGCGCGGCCCGTGCGATCGCGCGCGGGGGCGGCGGCCGCAAAGTACAGGCCTGGAAATCCGCCGCATCGCACCGGCTTTACCTGCCGGACGACCCGATCGCCTCGCTGGCCGACGCCGACAAGGTTGCACTGCTGACGCAGCTCGACCGCAATGCCCGCTCGCTGGACCCGCGCGTGAAGCAGGTCGTTGCGAGTCTTGGCGCCGTGCACGAAATCATCCTGGTCGCCGCCAGCGACGGCACATTGGCCGCCGACGTGAGGCCGCTGGTGCGAATGAATATCTCGGTCATCGTCGAACAGGACGGACGCCGTGAGCAGGGCTATGCGGGCGCGGGCGGCCGTCATTCGCTGGAGGAATTTGTCGCGGATGACCGGCCGATGCAGCTGGCGCGCGAGGCCGTGCGGCAGGCGATTGTCAATCTCGACGCGGTGCCGGCACCCGCCGGCACGATGACTGTGGTGCTGGGTCCGGGCTGGCCAGGCGTCCTGCTGCACGAGGCGATTGGTCACGGCCTCGAGGGCGATTTCAACCGTCGTGGCACCTCGGCATTCACTGGCCGAATTGGCGAGCAGGTGGCATCGGCGCTCTGCACGGTTGTCGATGACGGCACGCTGCCCGGCCGGCGCGGCTCGCTCAATATCGACGACGAGGGCACGCCGACGGCCTGCACGACGCTGATCGAAAATGGCGTGCTGAAGGGCTATCTGCAGGACAAGCTCAACGCACGGCTCATGGGCACGACGCCGACGGGCAATGGGCGGCGCGAGTCATTCGCCCATGCGACGCTGCCGCGCATGACGAATACCTACATGCTGCCGGGGCCCCATGATCCGCAGGAAATCATCCGTACGGTGAAGCGCGGCCTGTATGCGGTCAATTTCGGCGGTGGGCAAGTAGACATCACCTCGGGAAAATTCGTGTTTTCGGCGAGCGAGGCCTACCTGATCGAGGACGGGCGCATCACTGCGCCGGTCAAGGGTGCAAGCTTGATCGGCAACGGGCCCGATGTGCTGACCCGTGTCAGCATGGTCGGCAATGATCTGGCGCTCGACGCCGGCATCGGGAGCTGCGGCAAGGACGGCCAGACGGTGCCGGTCGGCGTCGGCCAGCCGACGCTGCGCATTGATGCGCTGACCGTCGGCGGTACCGCCTGAGGGATTCGCTTATGCGCTTATCACGTTCGGTCTACGAAGCGCTGCCTTATCTTTACATGCTGATCGGCATCGGTGCGCTCGCGGCCTCTTTCCTGTGGCGCGCGAAGGACTGGTCCGACCTGGTGGCCAGCCTGGGGCTGGTCATCCTGGTTGCGGGGCTGGTGCTGGTGTTGAAGCGCCGCGACTACCGGATCCAGAAGCGCCGCTATGGGGCGGCATTCGACGAAGACGATTGATCAGTTTTCCCTGGCTGCCGGGGCGCGGTCATTCTCGTCTTCCGCTTCATCCTTCCCGGCATCTTCGACGATGATTTCGTGATCGCCGGTCGCTGCCGCCGGGTCATTCTCCCGTGTGCGAACTGAGCGCTCGTCGAGATACATGATTTCGTGCTTGCCAAGCACGATGACGTCGCCGTCATTGAGATGATGCTTGCGGACCCGCTTGGACTTTACGTAGACGCCATTCGTGCTGTTGAGGTCCTCCAGCACGCTGCCTTCAGCGGTCGTGATGATCTGGCAGTGGTGACGGCTGATGAACTTACTGTCCACCTGCAGGTCATTGTCGAATGTGCGGCCGATGATCAGGCGCCCGATTCGCAGCGGGCGCTCTTCGACGCGCTCCCCGGAATGCGCGACGATGATCCGCGCCAGCACTTCTTCCGGCCCGACGCGCTTCGGCGCGGGCGCCGCCATGAGCGCCGCGCGCATGCGATTAGTGCGCGAAGCGAACTCGACCCAGCGCAGTTCCGCGATCGCCGCCTTCAGTTCGGCCATGCCGATCCGCGTCTCCTCGAGCGCATAGGCCCCCATCAGCGCCGTGTCGCACAGGGTGTTGACGAGGCGCGGCACGCCTCCCGTGTAGCGGAAGATGACCGGGAAAGTATCCTCGGCGAAGATCTTCCTGCCATGCGAACCCGCGACCTCGAGCCGGTGCAGCACGTAGGCCCGCGTATCCTCGGGCGAGAGCGCGGTCAGGTGAAAGCGCAGCCGCACGCGTTGGACCAGCTGGATCATTTCCGGGGAATCGAGCCTGTCACTGAGCTCCGGCTGTCCCGCCAGGATGATCCGGAGGACCTTTTCCTTGGTGGTCTCCACGCCGGACAGCAGGCGGATTTCCTCGAGCACGCGACTCGAAAGATTCTGCGCCTCATCGACGATCAGCAGCACCTTTCGACCGGCGGCGTACTGCTCGACCAGGAACTGGTTGAGTGTCGCCAGCAATTCGGCCTTGCGCATCTTGAATGGCGTGAACCCGAACTGCACCAGCACGGCCTGCAGGAATTCGATCGGCGAAACCTGGGTCTGTGCGACCTGCGCGACGACGACGTCCTTCTCGAGCTCGCGCAGGAATGTCTCGATCAGTGTGGTCTTGCCCGAGCCGATCTCGCCCGTGATCACGACGAAGCCGTCGGTGAACCAGATCGTCGACTCCATGTACGCCTTGGCGCGTGCATGGTGCTTCGAGAGATATAGAAAAGCCGGGTCCGGGCTCAACCGGAACGGCAGTTCCGTCAGCTGGAAGTGTTCAAGATACATTCTTGTTACAAGGCTAGCACAAGGGCAGTTTACCGGCGTCGCTCAGCGGCCCGTGAGCCGCCTCAGCCGGGCTGCAGCGCGGTCACATTCCCGGCGGGTGGCGCACACCTGGGTCAGGTGCCCGAGCTTGCGTCCGGGGCGCGGCGACTTGGCGTAATCATGCCAATGAACGCCAGGCAGGCGCAGCAGCTGGTGCGCCGGCGGCTGCTCGCCGATCATGTTCCGCATGACAGCGTGGCCGCGTGGCCGGGTGCTGCCGAGCGGCAGGCCGGCAATCGCACGGATATGATTTTCAAATTGACTTGTTTCCGCGCCCTCGATGGTCCAGTGACCCGAGTTATGCACGCGCGGCGCCATCTCGTTCGCAATCAGGCGTCCGCGTACGACGAAGAATTCGACGCACATGACCCCAACGTAATCAAGCGCCCTCAGCAAACGGCGCAGGTAGCGCTCGCCGCTCTGCTGCAATCGCCTGTTGCGATATGGCGCGCGGGTCTCGGCCAGGATGCCGCCGGAATGCACGTTTTCGGCGAGCGGATAAAAGACCACGCGCCCGGCGCGGTCACGCGCCGCTATCAACGACACTTCACGCGTGAATGGCACGAAGCGTTCGTATACCAGCGGCTGTCCACCAATCTGTTTCCACGCCGCTGCCATATCGGCCGGCCGGCGCAGCAGAAACTGTCCCTTGCCGTCGTAACCGAGACGGCGCGATTTCAGCATTCCTGGCGTGCCGAGTGTCGCTATCGTGCGCCGCAATCCGCGCAGGTCGTCGACGGCGGCATGCGCTGCGACCGGGATGCCGAGCCGTTGAAACAGCTTCTTCTCCGATATGCGATCCTGCCCGATCGCGAGCGCGCGGGGTGGCGGCCAAACCGGCACGATCTTCGCAACAGCGCGCACCGATGCGACCGGCACGTTCTCCCAGTCGAAAGTCACGACATCGACGGCGTGCGCAAAGCGGCCGAGCGCGCGCAGGTCATCGAATGCCCCGGTCATGATCGGCGCAACCGCGCTGCCCGGTACATCGCGGCTGCGGTCGTACATCAGGAAGCGCATTCCAAGCGGGATGCCGGATAGAGCCATCATCCGGCCGAGCTGGCCGGCACCGAAGATGCCGATGTGCATGAATCAGCCGCTGGATGGATCGGGCTTGGCCAGCACGTCCGCCGTCTGGCGCTCGCGATAGGCGCGCAGCGCATCCAGCAGCGGCGCGTGGCGGCCGGCCAGTATCGCGGTCGCAAGCAGCGCAGCATTTTTCGCGCCTGGCTCCCCGATCGCGACAGTCGCGACCGGAATGCCCGCCGGCATCTGTGCGATCGACAGCAGAGAATCCAGTCCGTTCAGGGCCGTGGACTGGATCGGCACGCCGATGACTGGCAGCAGCGTCTTCGATGCCGTCATGCCGGGCAAATGCGCTGCACCGCCGGCACCTGCGATCAGCACCTCGATACCGCGCGCGGCGGCGCCCGACGCATAGTCGAACAGCAGATCGGGCGTTCGGTGGGCTGAAACGATTCGCGTCTCGAAAGGCACTGACAACGCCGTGAGGAGATCGGCCGCGTGGCGCATGGTCTCCCAGTCGGAGGACGAGCCCATGATGATGCCGACCAGTGGTTTCATCGCAAAAGTCTAACACGCGGCGCGCGTTGACCCATGCGCCGGCGTACGCAAGTCACTGTCTTGGCAGGGAACTGGCGCGGGATCAGTGCTGAAATACCCCCGCGCCGACAGGGAGTATGCGGCGCGGGGGGATGCCCGAAATCAGGGGATGCTTGACACGTAGGGCAACGCGCTCAGGCTAGCGCGGCCGGACGGCACATCAAAAATGGACCCGTCGCGGGAAGGCGACAGGAACAGCAGGCTCGCTCGCCTCAGTGGCCGATCGTATCGCGCACCCATCGGAACAATTCCCGCTTCGCACCAGCCGGCTTGTCGCCAGCGTGCTCGGCGGCGGCGGCGCTCGCCAGCCGTAACAGCATCGCGCGATCGGCCTGCGGGAATTCCGCAACGAATTCGATGATCGCCGCCTGGCCCTCCAGAACGAGCCGGTCCCGCCAGCGCTCGGCCCGTTTGAAGCGCATGGTTTCGAGGCGCGTGTTCGCGCTGACGGCCTCGAGTGCGGCGCGAATCGGTTGCGGATCGACCTTGCGCATGAGTTTGCCGACGAAGAGTTTCTGCCGCAGCAGCGCGCCGTGACTCGTGATGCGGCGGGCGAGTTCGATCGCGTCGCGCAGTTTCTCTGGCAGGTCGATAGCGGCAACCAGTTCCTCGGGCGCCTCAATCAACTGCTCGCCCAGGGCTTGCAGGGCCAGGGCCTGGCGTTTCAGTTCACCCTTGGTCGGGGGCGGTGGCTCCCCGGGTAGCTGGCGGCGACGCATCGCGACGATGCTAGCATGCGCATATGAGCCAGCCGGAAGCCGCCCATCCCGTCCAGTCCGAGCTTGAAAGCGTCGTCGAACAGGCCCTCGCACTGGCACGCAGGCGCGGCGCAACCGCCGCCGAAGCTGGCGTCGGCGCCAGTTCGGGTCTCTCGGTCACCGTGCGGCTCGGTGAGGTGGAGACACTCGAATACCAGCGCGATCGCAGCCTCGGCGTGACCGTCTATGTCGGTCATCGCAAGGGCTCGGCGAGCACCGCCAACCTGACGCCATCCGCGGTCGAGGAAACCGTCAGCAAGGCGATGTCGATCGCGAGCTTTACCGCCGAGGACGAATACTCCGGCCTGCCGGACGCGGAGCTGATGGCCCGCAACTTGCCGGACCTCGATCTCTGCCACCCCTGGGATATCGACGCACCGGCAGCGATCGAGCTGGCGAAGCGCTGCGAGGCGGCGGGTCTCGCCGTCGACCCGCGCATCAAGAACTCGGAAGGCGCGTCGATCGCGACCCACCGCAACTTGCGCGTGCTCGGCAACAGCCACGGTTTCATCGGCGGTTATCCCTCCACGTCGCATACGGTCAGCTGCGTGGTGCTGGGACAGGCGAATGGAGAGATGCAGCGCGACTACTGGTACTCGGCGGCGCGCGACTGGAGGGAGCTGGAGGATGTCGAGGAGGTCGGTCGCAGGGCGGCCGGGCGCGCCATCAGTCGTCTCGGCGCCGGCAAGCTGCCGACCCGCAAGGCACCGGTACTGTTTGCGCCTGATATGGCACGCGGCCTGATCGGTCACTTCACCGGCGCAATCAGTGGCGGCGCGCAATACCGGCGCAGCAGTTTCCTGCTGGATGCCGCAGGGCAGCAGGTCTTCCCGCAGGCCATCTCGCTGCGCGAGCGACCGCATCTGCAGGGCGCACTGGGATCGGCGCCATTCGACAGCGAGGGCGTCGCGACACGCGACCGGGACCTGGTCGTCGATGGCGTGCTGAATGGCTACCTGCTGGACGCCTACTCTGCGCGCAAGCTCGGGCTTGCGACGACCGGCAATGCCGGGGGCGTTCACAACCTGGTCGTGGAGGGTGACAGGCTGGACCAGGATGCACTGCTGCAGCGCCTCGGCACCGGCCTGCTCGTGACCGAGATGATGGGCCAGGGCATCAATCCGGTGACCGGCGATTATTCGCGCGGCGCGGCGGGATTCTGGATCGAGGATGGCGTCGTTGGCCGCCCGGTCCACGAGATCACGGTCGCGGGCAACCTGCGCGACATGTACCTGGGCATTGTCGCGCTGGGCGCGGACGTGGATCGCCGCGGGGCCATCCATTGCGGTTCCATGATGATCGAGCGGATGACGATCGCGGGCGACTAAGGCGCCTTGCCGCCGGCCAGTTCGCGCAATGTCATGCCTGCCGTGCGTTCGCGAATCACGGCTTCCATGCCGTCCGCGATCGAATCCGCCTCGGGCTCGGTCCGGGCCCGCCACAACAGCCAGGTCTCGTACTGTCGTTCGTCGCGAACCGCGGTGAGGATGTCGTGCATCGCGATGCCATCGAGGTCACGCGCCGGCAGCACCTCTTCCTCATCGGTCGTCGTCACGAGCCCCGCGTGTTCCAGCGCGTCGATGACGGTTTCAAGCGCCGAGCCCGGCACTTCCAGCTGTTCCGCGAGGCCCCGCAGCCGCCAGGGTTTTGCGCCCGACACGAAATGCCTGGCGACCAGCAGCATGACTGTGAGCGCCAGCCGTTCGCGCAGGCGGCTGGTCAGCCGCACGGGCGCCTGTCCGGCGCGCAGGTAGCGCGGATTCTGCACGTAGAAGGATAGCTGCGCGCCGATCAGCAGGATCAGCCAGCTCAGGTAGATCCAGATCAGCGCGGCGAGGAAGATCGCGAACCCCGCATAGATCGCCACCATGTTGGTCGAAGCCGCGACAATCTTCGTGAATATCATGCCGCTCATCGCCCACAGCAGGCCCGCGGTCAGGCCGCCGGCAAGCGCCGGCGAGAGCCGCACACGCGTATTCGGAATGAACACGTAGAGAAACGTGAACACGCCGGTCACGAACAGGTAGGGTCCCGCGGCACCCAGCCCGTGGATGATCGTGCCGAGCGGCTCGTGGTTCGTCAGCCAGCGCATGGTGGTGTGCTCGGCGGCCGCGCCAAGCAGGCCGAAGGCGATCACGAGAAACACCGGGCCGATCACCATCAGGCTCAGGTATTCGCTGATACGGCGCATCAGTGAGCGCGGCCGTTCGACGTGCCAGGCGAAATTGAAGGCGCCCTCCAGCTTCTGGATCGTCGCGACCACCGTATAGAGCAGGAATGCCAGACCCAGCGAACCCAGCACGCCGCCGCGCAGCTTCTCGACGAAGCTCATGATCTGGGCGGTCAGTTCGCCGGCCCGCTCGCCGATCGGTCGCAGGAACTCGAATAGCAGCGGCTCGAGGTCCCGGGCGACGCCCAGGCCTTTGAGCACGGCGAATGCGAACGCGAACAGCGGCACGAGCGAAAGCAGCGTCGTGTAGACGAGCCCCATCGCACGCAGGTTCAGCTCGCCGGTCAGCAGGTCGCGCACCAGCGCATAGGGATAGCGCAACAGGCCCATCAGCCACTCGGCCTGCTTCAGGGGCATCGGCGCATGGCGGTCGAACAGCAGCTGCTCGATGCGTCGGCGCAGGTCCAAGTCCACGCTCATCGCGGCAGCGTGGCACAGGCCGGAGGACCCCGCAATCGGCTGACTTGCCGGAGCGCAGTGATGCACGGTGATTTTCCCGGACGCATTGTCTGCCTGACAGAAGAGACGACCGAAACACTTTATCTGCCCGGTGAGGTCGCAAGCGCTGTCCGCATTTCAGGCTTGACGGTGCGGCCGCCGCAGGCGCGGCGCGGGTGGCCGGAACGGCCGCGCTGAATTCAGGCCATCAGCCGGTGTTGCGCTTCCCGGTACTTGAGCGCAGTCAGCCGGATCACTTCGGGCGGTAGTGTCGGGGCCGGGGGCTTCTTGTCCCAACCGAGGGACTCGAGATAGTCGCGCACGTACTGCTTGTCGAATGATGGCGGGCTCGCGCCCTCCTGATAGCTGTCGACCGGCCAGAATCGGGATGAATCGGGGGTCATCACTTCGTCCATCAGCACGACCCGGCTCTTGTGATCGAGCCCGAACTCGAATTTCGTGTCGGCGATGATGATGCCATTCGCCAACGCGTGCTCGACCCCATGCGCGTACAGCTTGAGCGAAAGCTCACGGATCCTGGCGGCAGCCGAGGCGCCGACGATCGCGACCATCTGGTCGTAGCTGATGTTCTCGTCATGCGAACCGGCGGGTGCCTTGGTCGCGGGCGTGAATATGGGCTCCGGCAACCTGCCGGCCTGCGCGAGTCCTGCGGGCAGCCGGATGCCGCCTACCATTCCGCGCTCCTGGTAATCCTTCCAGCCCGAACCGGCGAGATAGCCGCGCACGACAGCCTCGACCGGCAGTGGCGTCAGGCGCTCGACAATGACGGCACGGCCCTCGAGCATCGCGAGTTCGCGGGAATTGCCGACATAACGCGACAGCGGCTCGCCGGTCAGGTGATTGGAGACGATGCGCTGCGTGCGCCCGAACCAGAAATTCGAGATCGCAGTGAGCACGCGGCCCTTGCCGGGGATCGGATTGGGCATGACGACATCGAAGGCGGAGAGCCGATCGGTCGCAACGATCAGCAGGCGTCCATCGTCGATCGCGTAGTTGTCCCGCACCTTGCCGCGATGGACCAACGTGAGTCCGGAGAGCTTTGACTCAAAAAGGGGGCTGGCATCCGGGCTCTGCATGCTCTTGGTACCATGGCGCTGGTGCGCGCCGGCGGGGGAGCGCGGATTCTTGCAGCCGGGTGATGAGGCGGTCAAGGAAAGCACGATGAACTGGACCGGCAAGCTGATCGGCGCGTTGCTGGGGTTCATCCTGAGCCGCAGGCCGCTGGGCGTGCTGATCGGGTTGATCCTGGGCCATTTCTACGACCTTCAAAGATCAGGCGGTCTGGCAGATCCGCGCGCGGACCCGGCGATCGTGCGGTCCACATTCTTCCGCACGGCCTTCAGCATCATGGGCCACGTCGCCAAATCCGACGGCCGGGTGTCGGAGCAGGACATTGCCGCCGCGCGCAGGATTTTCCGCCAGTTCAACCTGGGCGAGACCGACACCCGCGCGGCGATGGAGTGTTTCACCCGGGGTAAGGACAATGGGTTCGACGCCCCTGCGGCACTTGCGGAGTTGCTGCACGTCTGTCGCGGCCGGGGCGACTTGTTGCGCATGTTCCTCGAGATCCAGATGCGCGCCGCACTGATGGGCGATGGCATGCACGGCGCGACCCACGCGACGCTCGTGCGTGTGGCCCAGGCCCTCGAGATCAGTGCTATCGAATTCGCACACCTGGAGACGGTTCTGCGATTGCAGGGTTATGGTGCGGCTCATGGTGACCGTCGATACGGCCGTGGACCGCCACCGGGCGCATCCGCGGCCGGTCGTGACGCGCTCGCCGAGGCTTACGAAGTGCTCGACGTGCCGCGAACCGCCAGCGATGCCGAGGTCAAGCGAAGCTACCGTCGCCTGATGAGCCGGAATCATCCGGACAAGCTGGTGGCCCGCGGCCTGCCGGAAGCCATGCTCGAAGTCGCCAAGCAAAAGACCCAGGCGATCCAGGCGGCCTATGAACGGATCCGTGAATCGCGCGGCATGCGATAGGCTAAAGTAAGAACATGCTGGCGCCGCTCATCGCACCTTCAATCCTGTCCGCGGATTTCGCGCGCCTCGGCGCCGAAGTCGATGCCGTACTTGCCGCCGGCGCCGACTGGATCCATTTCGACGTGATGGACAATCACTACGTGCCGAACCTGACGATCGGCCCGCTGGTCTGCAAAGCACTTCGAAAGCACGGGGTGAAGGCACCGATTGATGTGCACCTGATGGTGGACCCGGTGGATCGCCTGGTGCCCGAGTTCGCCGAGGCTGGCGCGACCTGGATCAGCTTCCACCCCGAGGCGAGCCGGCATGTCGACCGTACCATCCGCCTGATCCGGGAATCGGGCTGCAGGCCGGGCCTGGTGCTGAACCCGGCCACGCCGCTTTCCTGGCTCGATCACACGCTGGAGCAGATCGACCTGCTGCTGCTGATGTCGGTGAATCCCGGATTCGCCGGGCAGCATTTCATCGAGCCGGTGCTCGGCAAGCTCGCCGATGCCCGTCAGATAATCGACGCCAGCGGCCGCGAAATACGGCTCGAGATCGATGGCGGAGTCAAGCTCGACAATATCGCTGCGATTGCCGGGGCGGGGGCCGACGCATTCGTCGCCGGCAGCGCGATCTTCGGCTCGAAGGACTATGCAGCGACAATCCGCGCGATGCGCACGGCCATTGCCCGCAAGGCCTGAATCGGGTTACTTGGCGGCGGCGGCCGCGGACTTGGTGAATTCCGGCGCCGGCCGCGCCTTGACCTTGGGCCGCGCGCCGAACACCACGATCGTCTTGCCGCGCGCGGTCAGGATGCCCTGCTCCTCGAGCACCTTGAGTACGCGTCCCGCCATTTCGCGCGAACATCCGACGAGGCGCGAAAGTTCCTGGCGGCTGACCTTGATCTGCATGCCCTGAGGGTGGGTCATCGCGTCCGGTTCGCTGCACAGGTCCATGATCGCGTGCGCGATACGCCCGGTGACGTCGACGAAGGCCAAGTCACCGAGCTTGCGATTGGTGCGGTCGAGGCGTGTCGCAAGCTGGGTCGATAGCTCGAATACGAGGCCTGGGCTCTCCGAGGCGACCTGGCGAAAGCGCGGATAAGTCATCTCCGCGAGTTCGCACTGCGAGCGCGTGCGCACCCATGCGCTGCGCTGCTGGCTGTCCGAGAACAGACCCATCTCGCCGAAGAACTGGCCCTTATTGAGGTAGGCGAGGACCATTTCGTTGCCTTCCTCGTCCTCGATCATCACCTCGACTGATCCGCGGATGATGTAGTAGAGGACATCCGGCAGGTCGCCGGCATGGATCAGCACGGTCTTGGACGGCACCGTGCGGACCCGGCAATAGCTCAGGAAACGATTGATCGCCGGAATGTCAGTCAGCTGTTTGACGCCGTCTTCCATGATGCTCCCCAGAGGCGGTTGCTGCGCAGCCTGGTTGCTGTCGCAGGCCTGGCCGCCGTTGTATTACACGCTCGTCCGCACCGCAAGACATAACCGGTGCCCGGCTTACAGCCAGTATGCCGTGCCGGTCATAATCCGGGCGGTCAATCTCATCAACTGCGGCACGGGCGCTGGCAATTCATCGCCGCCGGCCTCCCGCGCTGAACGGCCGTGAGCGACCTCGTCCGACTTCATCTGCTCGATGATCGCGCGGCTGCGCTGGTCGTCATCGGGCAGCTTGGCAAGATGTCCTTCGAGGTGGCCCTCGACCTGCCTTTCCGTCTCGGCCATGAATCCCAGGCTGATGCGATCCCCGAGCAGTCCCGCCACGGCGCCGAATGCGACCGATCCTGCATACCAGACCGGATTCAGCAGACTGCTGCGGGAGCCCAGTTCGTCGAGGCGGTCGCGGCACCAGGCCAGATGATCGCCTTCCTCATCGGCCGCCCGGCGCAGGGTCGCGCGGACGGCTTCAGAACGCGCCGTCAGGGCCTGGCCGTGATAGAGGCCCTGCGCCGCGACTTCTCCTGCGTGATTGACCCTCATCAACCCGGCAACATGGCGCCGGCGGCCCTCATCCAGTGGCACGGATTTGGCCGCCGAGCCCGGTGTGGGACGGGTGGCGGAGGGGCGCCCAAAACTGGCGCGAAGTCCCAAATCAGCCAGTTCCAACAGGCGGTCTAGCGGGGACAGGCGGGGGCCGGGCATGTGACGCATATTATATAGCCCCGGCGCTATTACTTCCCTAAGTGCGACAAGGGCTTGCGTCGGGGGCCTTCCGGCTTTGCAACACCTGTGCATCTGTGTAAACTTGCCGGCCTTTCTCGAACCAGACCCTTTCAGGGGCCCAAGATGAAGACCGTTTTTGCAAAGCCAGAGCGCGTCAGCCGCGACTGGTACCTGGTGGATGCGTCCGGAAAGACCCTGGGTCGCCTGGCGTCGGCGATAGCGTTCCGCCTGCGCGGCAAGCACAAGCCCATATACACGCCGCATGTCGACTGTGGCGATTACATTATCGTGATCAACGCGGAGAAGGTCGCGGTCACCGGCAACAAGCTGCGCGACAAGGTTTACCAGCAGCACACCGGCTATCTGGGCAACCTGAAGACAATTGCGCTCGGCAAGCTGCTCGCTGAGCACCCGGAACGCGCGATCCAGTTCGCGGTCAAGGGCATGCTGCCGAAGACGATACTGGGCCGCCAGATGTTCAGGAAGCTGCATGTATTCGCGGGCGCGAAGCACCCGCATGCGGCGCAACAGCCGAAATCGCTCGACCTCAAGTGAGCGCGGGCCCGCAACAGACCAGGATCAGACAATGGCATTGAATGACACTTACGGAACCGGCCGCCGCAAGACTTCGGCCGCGCGCGTTTTCCTGAAGCCGGGCAAGGGCGCGATCACCGTGAATGGCCGGCCGCTGGACGAGTTCTTCGGGCGCAAGACTGGCCGTATGATCGTTCGCCAGCCGCTGGAACTCGTGCAGATGGTCGACCGGTTCGATGTCAATGTGCTGGTCGGCGGCGGCGGTGTGACAGGTCAGGCCGGCGCCATTCGTCACGGCATCACGCGCGCGCTGATTGAATACGATGAGACGCTGCGCAAGCCATTGCGTGCGGCCGGGTTCGTCACTCGCGACGCACGCGAAGTCGAGCGCAAGAAGGTCGGCCGGAAAAAGGCCCGCCGCGGACCGCAGTTCAGCAAGCGCTGAGTCAGTAGCCTGCGGACGAACCGGATTTTGGGGGATCGTCTAGCGGTAGGACTGCGGACTCTGACTCCGCCAACCTAGGTTCGAATCCTAGTCCCCCAGCCAACAAAGTAGGAAGGCTGGCCCTCTGGGCCAGCCTTCTTATTTTGTGGGGACAGGATGAGAATCACAGGTTCGACGGAGGCGCCGCAGGCGTCATCGCCTGAGCGTCTTTACCTCGCCAGCGCCGGCGACCAGTAAGATGTCCGCGCCGCGCCTGGCGAACAGGCCGACCGAGACGACACCGGCCAGCAGGCCGATCTCGCCCTCCAATGCGACCGGGTCGCTGATCTTCAGATTGTGCACGTCGAGGATCGCATTGCCGTTGTCGGTCGTGAATCCCTCCCGATAAACCGGCTGGCCGCCCAGGCCGACGAGCTTGCGGGCGACCAGCGAGCGCGCCATCGGGATCACCTCAACCGGCAGCGGGAACTTTCCGAGGACGTCGACGAGCTTGGTATCGTCGATGATGCAGACGAAGCGGCGGCTGGCGGCCGCCACGATCTTCTCGCGTGTCAGCGCCCCGCCGCCGCCCTTGATCAGATGCAGATGCCGGGTCGCCTCGTCGGCGCCGTCGACATACAAGGGCAGGTCACCCGCGTCATTTAGTTCAAGGACTTCGATGCCGGCCCTGCGCAGCAGCCGGGTGCTGGCATCGGAAGAAGAAACCGCGCCAGTTATGCGGTGGCGCCGTTCCGCCAGTGCGGCGATGAAGTGATTGACGGTCGAGCCGGTTCCGACCCCGACTAGCATGCCGTCCTCTACGAAATCGAGCGCCGCGAGTGCAGCCGCTTTCTTCCTGGCGTCGGCGTCCATCAGTGTCCTCCACATAAAACTGTGCCCGCTTTCGCGGGCACAGTCTCAGCATTCAGTGAACCGGCGGCAAGTCTTCTAACAATCAACCAACCGCCGATTCTGCTGTCGAAGGCCTTACTTCTTTTTCGCAGCCTTCTTCTTGCCCTTCTTCTTCGTCGCCATGATGGATCTCCATGTCGGGTTAATCCGAGGTTGGAGTATATACATGGTTGACGGGATTGCAAGCAAGGGGTATGGGCTTCGCGCGTTGCTGCATCACGTTTGATCGTTCCGTCGCGTGGCAATCGCTCGTGAATGTTTTGCAATCGAACAAATGTGAGCGCAGCTGTTTCGAGTCGAGGGGAATTTTCTGCATCAGTGCAAACGGCTTGTTTTCCAGCGCGGCGTTCCCTTCACGACGGCGGCGTCGCGGCGAGTCGATGAATGAATTTCCATTCGTCGACGCTCACCGGAGTGATCGATAGGCGGTTGCCACGACGCAACACGATCAGGTTGCGCAATGGGCCTCCGGAATGTTCGCGTAATGCCTCAAGCGTGACCGGCTGCGCAAACCTGGAGAGCAGCTGGACGGTCGCCTGGTACCAGCGTGGATTAGCACGATCACTACCCGCATCGTAGTGTCGATGCCGCGGATCGAACGCGGTCGGATCCGGATGCCCGCGGCGCACGACACGCATCGTTCCGTAGATTCCGGGCAGCTCGCAGCTCGAGTGATAGAAAAAAGCCCGGTCACCGCGGCGGAACTCGTCACGCAGCATGTTGCGTGACTGATAGTTGCGGACACCGTCCCAGGCGGCGCTGCGTCGCGGCGACCGCGCCAGGTGATCGATGCCGAATGTGTCCGGTTCGGACTTCATCAGCCAGTAGTTCACGAGCCTGTTTCCGCTGGTTTTCGGCGAATCCGGGCGGCTGCACGGCCGTGGATCGCGCGCTCGGTCACGACGCCCCACAATGGCACGTCACGCGGCTTGGCGGGGAACCGTTCCAGGCGCTGGACCTCGAATGCGAGCCCGAGCAGCAGTGGCCGATGCCATGCAACGCGATGCCGCAGGAATGCGAAATGCCGGTCGTAGAAACCGGCGCCCATGCCGAGCCGGTTGCCGTCGTCATCGAATCCGACCAGCGGCACCAGCACCAGATCGAACCAGCGTGCCGCATCGCCATCCGCACGCGGGTGCGGCGGGTCATCCGGCCAGGTCGCGAAGCGCATGCGGCGGCGGCGCAGGCTGGTGATCACTGGCACGTGCACTTCGCAGCCGAGCGCCAAGGCGCGGCGCATGACGATGGCGGGATCCAGTTCGCCATCCATCGCCCGGTAAGCCGCGATCCGCGACCGGGGTCGCGGTAGTCCCATCCGCGCGAGGCTCGCGTCGACGGCGGCTGCGGCGGCAAGCCGTTCCGCCGTGCCGAGCGCGCGCCGCGCGGCGCGCAGACTCCGGCGCAGGCCGGCTTGATTGCTGTCAGGCATCGGTGGAATCAGGAGGCGCCACCCGCATGTGCCGTTGCAGACCGCTGCTCTCGAACCGGAGCAACAAGTGGAGCAGGCCGTGGCATTTAAGGCTTTCCGCTACGAGGCGGACTTGCACAATGCTGCCGCTGAGCCACGCTCCTGGGTTTTTCACATTAGGGTCGAGAGTACCCAGGCCCACATCGAACACCACAGGCGGCGCCAAATCGTGGCGGTCGCGCGCCCGGCGCGGACCGCCGTCAGTTCAGGTATCCAGATGGCCGCGCGTCAGCGCCGACTCAACGCGTTCCCTCATCATCTTGAGCCGCACGGCCAGGTCCGTTTCAACGCCTTCGTCATGGCCACGCGACATCAGCAGGTCATTGGTGATGTTCAGTGCAGCCATGACCGCGATGCGGTCCAGGCCGACCACCTTGCCGCTGTCGCGGATCTCGCGCATCTTGCGATTCAGGTATTCGGCCGAGTCTAGCAGGGCGGCCCGTTCCTCGGCGGGGCAGGCAACGTGATATTCCTTCTCCAGGATCCGCACGCTGACCCGGCTTGCATCCGTGGTCATGCGCCACTCTCCATCGCCTTGAGGCGTCCGATCATCGCTTCGACACGGGCACGTACCTGTTCATTCTTCTGCATCAGTGTCGCACGCTCGGCACTCAGGGAGTCCTGGCGCTGTCGCAGGGCGCGATTCTCTTCCTTGAGCTGGGCGACGACCCCGACCAGTTCGTCGAGGCGTCGTTCCAGTCGCTTCATTTCGCGCTCGAGTCCGGGCTTCGTGGTCGCGTCTTCCATGCGGCCATTATGAAACTGCGTCATGAGGCTGGTCAACGCGGTTTACGCTGGGGTCGCCGGCTGCCGCGGAGTACCATTTACTGCTACCTTGAGCGAAGTGACATATGAGGAAGTGCAGGCTGTCCTCGACAGCCTTGGTTCCGCGGTCGGCGCTGCCGAGGCGCACGGCTGCCTGTGCGGCGCGCTGTGCGCGCGCGAGGGCTATACGACGCCCGAATGGATCGCCGAGCTGTTCGACGCCGGCACCAGTGGCCGGATCGACGACCGGTCCCATCGCGTGCTTCAGGAGTTCCATCAGGCGACGCTCGAGGCCCTCCAGTCGCAGGGCTTCGGGTTTGCTCCGCTGATCCCGGATGGTGAGGTGACGCTGGACGAAAGGGTGGAGGCGCTGGCAGCCTGGAGCGGCGGGTTCCTCTACGGCATCGGTGCCGGTGGCGCAGACCACCGGATCGCCGAGCTGGACGACATCGGCGAGGTGCTGCAGGATTTCAGCGAGATCGCCCGCGCACGGCTTGATCCGCTGGAGACTCCCGAGTCCGGCGAGGTGGCATTCACGGAATTGTTCGAATACCTGCGGGCGGGGGCACAGCTCGCATTTGAAGAGTTGGCGGCACTCCGCGCAAGCCAGCCGCGACCCGATATCGTCGTCCACTGAGCAGGGCATGAATAGAGACGAGTTTGCAAAGCGCCGGCGCCAGCTGATGCGGATGATGGGCAAGGACGCCATCGCCATCCTGCCCGCGGCCCCGATCCGGCTCCGCAATGGCGATGTGGACTATTTCTACCGCCCCGACAGCGATTTCTACTACCTGACTGGATTCGCGGAGCCGGAGGCAGTTGCCGTGCTGCTGCCGGGGAGGCCGCATGGCGAGTACGTGCTGTTCGTACGCGAGCGCGATACCGAGCGTGAAATCTGGGACGGCACGCGCGCCGGCCCGGAAGGCGTGGTCAAGAGCAACGGCGCCGACGACGCGTTCCCGATCCAGGACATCGATGAGATCCTGCCGGGCCTGCTGGAACGCTGCTCGCGGGTCTTCTACACGATGGGCACGCATCCGGAATTCGATCAGCGCGTGATCGGCTGGGTCAATCGGCTGCGTTCCCAGACCAAGCAGGGCCTTCACACGCCGCAGGAATTCGTCGCCCTCGATCACCCGCTGCATGAACTGCGGCTGTTCAAGAGCCGCGACGAGCTCACCGCGATGCGGCGCGCCGGGCGCATCGCCTGCGCCGCCCATCATCGCGCGCTTGCGGCGACCGCGCCCGGGCGCATGGAATACGAGGTGATGGCCGAGATCCTGCACGAGTTCCATCGCAACCACGCCGACATCTCCTACCACCCGATCGTCGGCAGCGGCCCGAATTCCTGCGTGCTGCATTACCGCGACAATGACCGCCAGATGAAGGACGGCGAGTTGCTGCTGATCGATGCGGGTTGCGAATACCAGTACTACGCTTCCGACGTCACCCGGACATTGCCCGTCGGCGGCCGCTACAAGGCCCGGCAGCGCGATGTCTACGAGATAGTGCTGGAGGCGCAGAAGGCCGCGATCGAAAAAATTCGGGCCGGCTGTCACTGGAACGACCCGCATGAGGCAGCGGTGCGAGCGATCACCCGCGGACTGGTCCGGATCGGTCTCCTGAAGGGCCGCACGGCGAAACTGATCAAGGAAGGCGCCTATCGCCGCTTCTTCATGCACCGGACCGGGCACTGGCTCGGCATGGACGTGCATGACGTCGGCGAGTACAAGGTCGGCGAGCAGTGGCGACTGCTCGAGCCGGGCATGGTCACGACCGTCGAGCCCGGCATTTACATCGCGCCCGGCTCGAAGGGCGTCGGCCGCGAATGGTGGGGTATTGGCGTGCGCATCGAGGACGATGTCGTCGTGACGAAAGGCGATCCCGAGGTCTTGACCGCGGCGATGCCGAGCGATCCGGACGAAATCGAGCGCCTGATGGCGGCGGCCTGAGCGATTTCGTGAGCGGACCTCCATTGACGCGTTACGACGTTGCCATCGCCGGTGGTGGCATGGTCGGGCTTTCGCTCGCTGCGGCGCTGGCGGAGCTGCCGCTCGATGTCGTCGTCATCGAGCCGGTTGCTCCCGATGCCGGCGACCAGCCAAGCTTTGATTCGCGCACGACCGCGCTGTCAGGCGGCAGCCGGCGGGTACTCGAGGGCATCGGTGTATGGAAATCCGTTGCCGCGCAGGCCACGCCGATCCGCAGGATCCACATTTCCGAGCGCGGCGTATTCGGGTTCGCGCGTCTTTCCGCCGAGGAGCAGGGGGTTGCAGCACTCGGTTACACGATCGAGAACCGGCTGCTGGGCCGCGCACTGCGGGAACGCTGCGCCTCCATTTCGCGGCTCACCTTGTGCCAGGCCGCCGTGAATGAATTGTTGCCGGGCGAGGATGCACTCCGGATAGTGACCGATCAGGGCCAACAGTTCGCGGCGCGCCTGGTGGTTGCGGCGGACGGTGCCCAGTCGCGGGTGCGAAGCGCCATCGGCATCGACGCGGCGGTATCGGAGTACGGCCAGCATGCGGTCATCGCGCATGTCGATACCGAGCGTTTCCACGATCACACGGCCTATGAACGATTCACGCCCACGGGGCCGATCGCCGTGCTGCCGATTGCCGAAGGGCGATCCGCGGTGGTCTGGACGCTGGCGCCGGAAGCCGCGGCGCGGGCGCTCGCGCTGCCCGATCCCACCTTCATCGCTGAGTTGCAGCAGGCATTCGGCCTGCGCCTCGGGCGCTTCCGGCGCGTCGGCCGGCGCCAGTCCTATCCGCTTGCATTGACGCGTTCGGGACGGCAGTCCGGTGCGCGCGCGTTGGTGATCGGTAATGCAGCCCAGGGACTGCACCCGGTTGCGGGCCAGGGATTCAATCTGGGGCTGCGTGATGTTGCGACGCTCGCCGAGGTACTGGCAGATGCAATTGCCGAGCAGGGGTCCGCGATGGATCCCGGCGCTGCGCAGCTGCTCGAGCGCTATACGAACTGGCGGCAACCGGATCGGCAGGCGGTGATCCGGTTCACCGACAGCCTGGTGCGCGGTTTTGGCCATCCACTCGCGCCGCTCCGGGCCGCGCGCGCCACGGGACTCCTGCTCTTCGACCTCATGGGGCCGGTCAAGCGCGAATTCGCGCGCCGGACCATGGGTCTTGCCGGCCGCCTGCCGCGCCTCGTGCGTGGCCTGCCGCTCGTGCTGCGGGCATGAAGCGTGATTTCGACGTCGTGATCGTCGGCGGCGCGATGGCGGGTGCCGGGGCGGCAGCACTGCTGGCCACGAACCCCGGCACCGCGGCCTTGCGCATAGCGCTGCTTGAACCAAGGCCGGTGACGGCGCCTGTTGCTGGCGAAACGCTCGAGCTGCGCGTGTCTGCATTGTCGCGGGCGTCGCAGCGGCTGCTGGAGCTGACCGGCGCCTGGCCGGCCGTGCTCGCCCGTGGGGCCGCGGCCTACCAGTGCATGACCGTCTGGGAGGAGCACGCGACACCGGACGGGCCGGGCGCGCTGCATTTCGACGCCGCGGAACTGGGTGAAGCGGATCTCGGCCACATCGTCGAGAACCGCGCGGTCCAGGCGGCCCTGATGGAGCGCGCCATGGCGGCAGGCGTCGTGCTGTTGCGGGCCGGTTTCGCGTCATTCGAGACCAGCGACGACGCGGTCCGCGTGGCGACGACCGACGGTCGCGATTATGGTGCGGCGCTCGTCATCGGCGCCGACGGCAGCGAATCCGCCGTGCGTTCGCAGTCGGGCATTGCGACGAGGGGCTGGGACTATGAGCAGCGCGCGGTGGTGGCGCACTTGTCCTGTCAGCAGGCGCATCGGCACACGGCCTGGCAGCGTTTCCTGGACACCGGTCCCCTGGCGCTGCTGCCGCTCGCGGACGGGCGGGTTTCGCTGGTGTGGTCGACGACGCCGGCGCTTGCCGATGAACTCGTGCGAAGCAGTGAATCCGATTTTTCCGCGCGCGTGACGGCGGCCTCGGCGGCTGTTCTGGGCCGGCTCGAGGTCACCACCGCGCGCGCGTCATTTCCCCTCAGGCTCGTGCACGCGCGACGTTATGCCGCAGCGAGGATCGCCCTGATCGGCGATGCGGCCCATACCGTCCATCCGTTGGCCGGGCAGGGGATCAACCTGGCCTTCATGGACGCCGCGGCGCTGGTCGACGTCATCGGCGCCGCGCTCAAGGCGGGCGACGACCCGGGCGAGCTCGCCGTGCTCAGGCGATACGAGCGCTGGCGCAAGGCTGAGGCCCTGCCCGCGATTGCGCTCCTCGACGGCGTCAAGCGCCTGTTCTACGGCGGCGACGCGATGCAATCGCGCCTGCGACGCGCGGGTCTCGACCTGGTCGAGTCCTCGGGCCCGATCAAGAGGCTGCTGATGCAACGCGCGCTGGGCGTGGCCGGCGAAGTGCCGGCCTCGGTTCGCAGCCCGCCTTCATAGGCGGATGTCGGCGTCCTTGGTTTCCCGCAGGAACAGGAGCCCGATGATACCGGTCATCGCGGCAATGATGATCGGATACCAGAGCCCGTAATAGATATTGCCGCTCTTGACCACCAGCGCCGCCGCCAGGAATGGCAGGAACCCGCCGAACCAGCCATTGCCGATGTGGTAAGGCAGGCTCATCGACGAGTAACGGATGCGGGTCGGGAATAGCTCCACCAGATAGGCTGCGATCGGTCCGTAGACCATCGTCACGTAGATCATCAGGATCCACAGCAGCAGCAGCGTGAGCGGGAGATTGACGCGCTCCGGATCGGCGCTGGCGGGATAGCCGCTCGCGGCGAGCGCTTCGCGATAACGCGTCTCGTCAAATCCCTCGAGCCGCGTGGCGCCGATCATCGTCACGACCTCGTTGTCTCCGTCCTGCGCCAGGCGTTTGTGGCTGACGCCAGCCTTGGTCAGGAAGTCGCGGGCCTGGTCACAGGCAGTCTTGGGCTTGGTAAAGATGTGGACATGGCAGTCGGCCCCGGCGACGGTGATCGCGGCGGTTTCCTCGAATTCGGCAAGCGCCGGATTCACCGAGTGTGTCAGCCCCTTGAAGATCGGTATGAAAGTCAGGGCGGCCAGCAGGCATCCGGCGATCATGATGCGCCTGCGGCCGATGCGGTCCGACAGCCTGCCGAAGACCACGAAGAACGGCGTGCCGACCAGCAATGCGACGGCGACCAGCAGATAGGACATCTGGAAATCGAGCTTCAGCGTGTTCTGCAGAAAGAACAGCGCATAGAACTGGCCCGTGTACCAGACCACGCCCTGGCCCGCGGTCGCGCCGAACAGCGCCAGCAGCACGATCCGCGCATTGGGCCATTGCCCGAAGCTTTCGGTCAGCGGTGCACGCGACAGCCCGCCTGCGGCCTTGATTTCGAGGAAGACAGGGGATTCCTCCAGCTTCAGCCGGATGTAAACCGAGACACCGAGCAGCACGACCGACAGCAGGAACGGCAGGCGCCAGCCCCAGGCCTTGAAGACCTCTTCGCCGAAACCCAGACGGCAGGCGAGGATGACGGCGAGCGACAGGAAGAACCCGAGCGTTGCAGTCGTCTGGATCCAGCTCGTATAAGCGCCGCGCCGGCCCGGCGGCGCATGCTCGGCGACATAGGTCGCGGCGCCACCATATTCACCGCCGAGCGCGAGGCCCTGGGCGAGCCGCAGTGTCACCAGCAGGACCGGCGCCCAGATGCCGATCTGCGCATAAGTCGGAAGCACGCCGACCAGCGCGGTGGAGGCGCCCATCACGACGATGGTGATCAGGAAGGTGTACTTGCGGCCGATCAGGTCACCGATACGGCCGAACACCAGCGCACCGAGTGGCCGCACCGCGAAACCGGCGCCAAAGGTCGCGAGGCTTGCGAGAAACGCCGCCGTATCGTTGCCCGGCGGAAAGAACAGGGCACTGAAGAATACGGCGAGCGTGCCGTACAGGTAGAAGTCGTACCACTCGAATACGGTGCCGAGCGAAGACGCGAAAATGACGCGCCGATGCGCTGCATCGATCCCCGTGTCAGGCAAGGCCATCCGCCTTGGCTGCGCAAATGAAGTCGTTGTCCGACAGGCCGCCAATCGCGTGCGTCGAGAACCGGATCCGGCAGTAGTTGTAGCCGATCTCGAGATCCGGGTGGTGATCCTCGGTGTTCGCGACGTGAGCGAGCGCGTTGACAAAGCTCATCGTGCGCCAGAAATCCGCGAACTTCAGGTCGCGCCGCAGGGCCTTGCCGTCCTCGACGAGGCGCCAGTCCGGATGCAGCAGCTTCATCATGCCGGCAGCGGATTTCAAATCATGCGGGCGCACGCCGCCCTCGCAGGGCACGCACTTGCGGTCCTTCAGCGTTTCCATCAGCCCTCCCGGCGCGGGTAATGCCGCGCGACATAACGCTCGACCAGTGCCTGGAATTCCTCCGCGATGCGCTCGCCCTTCAGCGTGACCGTCTTCTCGCCGTCTTCGTAAACCGGTGCGACCGGCCGCTCACCCGTGCCGGGCAGGCTGATGCCGATGTTGGCATGCTTGCTCTCGCCGGGTCCGTTGACGACGCAGCCCATGACCGCGACGGTCATGGTCTCGGCGCCGACATGGCGCTGCTGCCATTCCGGCATGCGCTGGCGCACATGCTCCTGGATGCGCTGCGCCAGTTCCTGGAAATAGCTGCTCATGGTGCGGCCGCAGCCGGGGCAGGCAACCACGCGCGGCATGAAGGCGCGCAGGCCCAGGCTTTGCAGGATTTCCTGGCAGACCCGCACTTCCTGGCTGCGATCGCCGCCGGGCTCGGGGGTCAGCGAAACGCGGATGGTGTCGCCGATGCCCTCCTGCAGCAGCACGGCGAGCGCGGCGCTCGAGGAGACGATTCCCTTGGGCGCCATGCCGGCCTCGGTCAGGCCGAGGTGCAGGGGGTAGTCGCAACGCGCAGCGAGGCGGCGATAGATCGCAATCAGGTCCTGGACGCCGCTGACCTTGCTGCTGATGACGATCGCGTCGTGCGGCAGTCCGAGCTGCTCGGCGCGCTCGGCGCTTGCGAGAGCGGAGACGACGGTTGCCTCTCGCAACACCTCGAGCGCGTCCTGCGGCTCGGCCAGGCGCGAATTCTCGTCCATCATGCGCGTCAGCAGGTCCTGGTCGAGACTGCCCCAGTTGACGCCGATGCGCACCGGCTTGCGGTACCGGCAGGCGATCTCGATCATCGCGGCAAACTGCGGATCGCGCTTGCTGCCGCGCCCGACATTACCGGGATTGATGCGGTACTTGGCGAGCGACTCCGCGCAGGCTGGATGAGCCGCGAGCAGCTTGTGGCCGTTGAAGTGAAAGTCACCGACCAACGGCACGTCGCAATCCGCGGCCAGCAGCCGTTCCCTGATGAGAGGCACCGCCGCCGCGGATTCATCATTGTTGACCGTCACGCGGACGATTTCCGAACCGGCCCCGGCGAGTTCGCGGACCTGTCGCACGGTTGCGTCCACGTCGGCCGTGTCCGTATTCGTCATCGACTGCACGACGACCGGGGCATCGCCGCCGACCGTGACGGAGCCAATCCGGACCCTGACTGCAGCGCGACGCTTTGCGATCACGGCTGGCGTCGGGCCTCGATCCAGGCGTCGACGCTCCTCTCGACGATTTCGAGCGGCACCGCGCCGGTCGCCAGGATGGTGTCGTGGAAGGAGCGGATATCGAAGCGATCGCCGAGTGCAGCCTCCGCGCGCGCGCGCAGCTCGAGGATCCTGAGCTGGCCGATCTTGTAGGCCAGCGCCTGTCCCGGCCAGGCGATGTAGCGGTCGATCTCGTTGACGACGTCAGCCTCGGTCTTGGCTGCGTTGTCGAGGAAATAGTCGATCGCCTGCTGCCGCGTCCAGCCCATTTGATGGATGCCCGTGTCGACGACCAGGCGCACGGCACGCCACTGGTCGTAGGTCAGCTGGCCGAATCTCGAATACGGGTCCTTGTACAGGCCGAGGTCGTAGCCAAGCCGCTCCGAATAGAGCGCCCAGCCCTCGATATAGGCCGTCACGTCGTTGAAGCGCCGGAACTTGGGCAGGTCGGCCTGTTCCTGCGCGAGCGCGATCTGAAGGTGATGACCCGGCACAGCCTCATGCACGGTCAGCACTTCGATCTCGTACTTCGGACGAACTTCCGGACGGTAGAGATTGACGTAATAATAACCCGGGCGCCTGCCGTCGACGGAAGGTCCGCTGTAATAAGCGGTGGTCGTATTCGGCGCGCTGGTCGCGGGGATCACTCGCAAGCCAAATGGCGTGCGGTACAGCATTCCGAACAATCGCGGCAGCTCGGGCTCGATCATTTTCGCCGTGTACGCGTAGGCGCGGAACAGTTCGTCGGGCGTCGCGTAATAAAATTTCGGATCCGTGCGCAAGTACGCGAAGAACTCCTGCAGCGTGCCCTCGAAACCGACTTCCTTCATGACCGCGAGCATCTCGGCCCGGTTGCGCGCGACCTCCGCGAGGCCGATTTCGTGGATCTGCTCCGGTGTCAGCGCCGTCGTCGTGTGATAACTGGCGCGATTCGCGTAGAAAGCGCGCCCGTCGGGCGTGTCCCAGATGCCGACCGTCTCGCGGCAGGCCGGCAGGTACTCGTCGCGGAACACGCGGGTGAACCTGCGATAAGCCGGGATGACCAGGTCCGCAATCACGCGACGGGCCTCGGCGGTCAGGCGCTGACGGTCCGCCGCGGGCACGGCCTCCGGATACTGGCGAAAGCGCTCGAAGAAAGGGCTGTCTTCGGGCCTTTCGACCAGCTGCATCTCGAGTTGCGGCAGCACACGATCCATGATCACGCGCGGCTGGGTGCGTTTTTCGGATGCGGCACGCCGCAACCGCGCCGAATACTGGTCCAGATAGGCGGGCAGGACGGCGAGGCGCCTGAGCCAGGAGTCGTAGTCCGCGGTCTTCTCGAACCGTATCACTTCGGTGGTTTCGTTCAATGACTGCGGCCCCTCGCGGGCTCGCAGCTCGTAGTATTCCGGGTGAAAGGCGGTAGCCGCGACCCGATTTTCGTACTCGATTCGGAACAGGTCGTAGGTCAACTGGTCAGCCGATGCCAAGGCTGCGCGCGGTATCCGTGCCAGGTCGTCCAGCACCCGGGCGTCCGCCGCATCGCGCGCTTCCTGCGCCCGGGAACTGATGTCGGGCCAGCGATCGTCATAACGGATATCGCCGCGATAACTGGCGGTCAGCGGATTGTCCGCCAGGTCACGCTGCCATTCGCGCTCGAGCAGCGCCTGCAGGGCGGTCGCGGCGTCATCGGTGGCCGATGCCGGCATGGGAGATAGCAGGGCGGCGCAGCACAGGGTGACGAGCAGCACGTTGAGGCGGTACATGCGCGAATTCTCCGGCGCGGCAGGCGGCAGGCGGCAGGAAGGCGACTATACCCTGCGGCCGGGATCGCGGCAGGGGCCGGCCGCCGCCGCCGCGATGACCCGCAGGCTGTCCATTTCCGCTAGAATCGTATCCTTCGCGATGAGTTCCTGCCGGAGAGTCCGCAGCAGTGCGGCGCCGAAGGCGCAACCCGCCCGGAAACGCTCAGGCACCAGAACGGCGGGAACTGGCGAACTCTGGAGAGTGGCCCTGGCGGGCCCACCGAAGGGGAGCGGCCCCGGGGACGACCCGGTACCCAATCTCTCAGGTTTCAGGACAGAGGGGCGGTGGGCACGCAAGGCCCGCCGCCCCTTTTTCTTGCCATGGCGAGCCGAGGCTGCATGACGATGAAACGCACACCGCTTTACGACCAGCACGTCGCCGCCGGCGCGCGCATTGTGGATTTTGGCGGCTGGGACATGCCGGTGGCCTACGGCTCGCAGATCGAGGAGCACCACGCGGTGCGTCGTGACGCCGGCATGTTCGACGTTTCCCACATGTGCACGGTGGACCTGCGCGGCGCCGGCGCGCGCGCCCTGCTGATGCGCCTGCTCGCCAACGATGTGGCCTGCCTGACTGCGCCCGGGAAAGCGCTGTACAGCTGCATGCTGCGGCCGGACGGAGGCGTGATCGACGATCTCATCGTCTATTTCCTCGATGAGCGCTGGTTCCGCCTCGTCGTCAACGCGGGAACGGCCGACAAGGACCTTGCATGGATCCGGGAGCGCGCGAAGGAGATCGGCGTGGCGGTCGTGCCGCGGCGCGACCTGGCGATGATCGCGGTGCAGGGCCCGAATGCCCGGACGAAGACGGCGGCGCTGCTGCCGGAAGCCTGTCGCGCGCAGGCAGCCGCACTTGGCGTTTTTTCCGCAGCACCCTGCGATGAATGGTTCGTCGCGCGCACCGGCTACACCGGCGAGGACGGCTACGAGATCTTGTTGCCGGCGGAGGAAGCCCCTGCGTTGTGGCAATCGCTGCGGGCTGCTGGCGTGGCGCCCTGCGGACTCGGCGCGCGCGATACGCTCCGGCTCGAGGCGGGCATGAACCTGTACGGCAACGACATGGACGAAACCGTCTCGCCACTCGAATCCGGGCTGGCGTGGACCGTGGTACTCGAAGGCACGCGCGACTTCATCGGCAAGGAGGCGCTAGAAGCCCAACGCACAGCCGGCCTCGCGCGCAAGCTGGTCGGGCTGTTGCTGCTGGAGCGGGGCGTGTTGCGCTCGCACCAGCGCGTCGTGGTCGAAGGCGGCGGCCAGGGCGAAGTCACGAGTGGCACTTTCTCGCCGACCCTCGAGCGCTCGATTGCCCTTGCAAGGGTGCCGGCGGCGACTGCCGCCAGCGTCAGCGTGGATATCCGCGGGCATCTTTTGCCAGCGCGGGTCGTCAAACCGCCGTTCGCCAGGAACGGCAAGATCATGATCGAATTGTGAGATGGAGGCAGGAATGAGCAAGATACCAGGAGACCTGCGTTACACGAAGAGCCACGAATGGCTGCGTACGCTGCCGGACGGCAGCATCGAAATCGGAATTTCCGATCATGCGCAGGCGGCGCTCGGTGACCTGGTCTTCGTCGAAGTGCCGGAAGCGGGCCGCACACTGTTGGCCGGCGACGCCTGCGCCGTTGTCGAGTCCGTGAAAGCCGCATCCGATGTCTACAGTCCGGTGGGCGGCGAAGTGCTTGCGGGCAATGACCAGCTTGCAACGAAGCCGGAACTGATCAACCAGGATCCCTACGGCCAGGGCTGGATATTGCGCATGCGGCCGACCGGCGATCGCGGCGGCGCTGAGTTGCTTGATGCCACCGCCTATGCCGCCGAAGTGGCCGCGGCAGGCTGACGATGCCTTACATTCCGCATACCAGCGAAGACGTGCGTGCAATGCTCGACCGCATCGGCGTCAAGGCCATCGACGACCTGTTTGACGAGATCCCGAAGGCGCTCCGCGTGGACTCACTGCCAGGCGTGCCGGCGGCACTTTCCGAGATGGAAGTGGCACGCCTCGTTGCGGCGCGCGCCGCCACCGACGGCAGGCCGCTCAACTTCATCGGCGCCGGCGCCTACGAGCACCACATCCCGGCGCCGGTCTGGGCGCTCACGACGCGGGGCGAAATCTACAGTGCCTACACGCCGTACCAGGCCGAGGCCAGCCAGGGCACGCTGCAGATCATGTATGAATTCCAGTCGATGATCGCCGGCCTGACCGCGATGGATGTCTCGAATGCCTCGCTCTATGACGGCGCATCGGCGCTTGCCGAGGCCTGCCTGATGGCGGTGCGCGCCCACCGCCGTTCAAAATCTGCACGTATCCTGGTGCCGACCACCGTCAACCCGACCTGGCGGCGTGTCGCGAGCGTCATCACCGAAGGTCAGGGCCTGGTCCTGGAAGAATTGCCTTATTCCAAGGGCGAGGGAACGACGATTCCCCAGGCGCTTGCGCGCTACGACGGACAGGACATCACTGCGCTCGTGATCCAGCAGCCGAATTTCTTCGGCCAGCTGGAGGACGTGGATGCCCTCTCGCGCTGGGCGCGCGCGAATGGCACATTGATCATCGCGGTGGTCAATCCGGTATCGCTTGCGCTTCTCGCGCCGCCCGGCGAATGGGGCGACGGTGGCGCGGACATCGCCTGCGGCGAGGCGCAGCCCCTCGGCGTGCCGCTGTCATCGGGCGGCCCCTATGTCGGCTTTATGACGACGCGCACCGAACATGTGCGGCAGATGCCCGGCCGCATCGCGGGTCGCACCGTCGATCTCGACGGGAAGCCCGGCTTCACGCTCACATTGCAGGCGCGCGAGCAGCACATCCGCCGCGGCAAGGCGACCTCCAACATCTGCACGAATCAGGGCCTGCTGATGACCGCGGCAACGATTCACCTGGCATTGCTCGGGCCGGTGGGTCTGGAGCGGGTCGCGAGCGCCTGTGTCGCGCGCACCCGCGAGCTGGTCAGCGCACTCTCCGGCATACCGGGCGTGCGTGCGGCATTCACCGGGCCGCGTTTTCATGAGGCTGTGCTGCTGCTCGACCGGCCGGTTGCGCCGCTGCTCGAATCGCTGGCCGCTGATGGCATCATCGGCGGCTACGATCTTTCGCGCGATTTCCCGGAGCTCGGACCGGCGCTGCTGGTCTGTGCGACCGAGACCCGGACCGCCGAAGACATCGCAACTTACGCAAGGGCCTTTGGTCGCCTGCTCGGTCGTGCGGCGGCGGCATGAGCAATACGGTCGTGAAGCGGCCAGAGCCGTTGATATTCGATCTGTCGCGCAGCGGACGCGCAGCGACGGCGCAGTATCCGCCGGCGGCGACGGCCGAAATTCCGGCTCAGTTCCGGCGCCGCTCCCGCCCGGCGCTGCCGGAGGTTTCAGAGTTGCAGGCGGTGCGCCACTACACGCGGCTGTCGCAGATGAATTTCAGCATCGACACGCAGTTCTACCCGCTGGGGTCCTGCACGATGAAATACAACCCCAAGGCCTGCAATTCGCTGGCGATGCTGCCGGAATTCCTCGGCCGCCATCCGCTGTCGCCGGTGAGCACCGGTCAGGGTTTCATGGCCTGCATGTTCGAATTGCAGGAGATGCTGAAGGCCGTCACCGGTATGGCCGGCGTGTCGCTGACCCCGATGGCGGGCGCCCAGGGCGAATTCACCGGTGTCGCGATGATCCGCGCCTATCATCGCGCACGCGGCGATCTGGCCCGCAACGAGATCATCGTGCCGGATGCCGCGCACGGGACGAATCCGGCGACCGCAACCATGTGCGGCATGAAGATTCGCGAGATCGCAACGCTCCCGGACGGCGACGTCGATCTTGCCGCGCTCGACGCCGTGTTGTCGTCTGCGACCGCTGGCATCATGCTGACGAATCCCTGCACGCTCGGTGTATTCGAGCGGCGCATCGTCGAGGTGGAGCGCAGAGTGCATGCGGCCGGCGGACTGCTCTATTACGACGGCGCGAATCTCAATGCGATCCTCGGAAAAGTCCTGCCTGGTGTCATGGGCTTCGACGTGATCCACATGAATCTGCACAAGACCTTCTCGACCCCGCACGGCGGCGGTGGTCCGGGGTCGGGCGCGGTGGGTGTCGGCAAGCGCCTGCTGCCATACCTGCCGGTGCCCATCGTCGGTCGCGACGGCGAGCGCTATCGCTGGCTCGACGAACGCGACCTGCCGGAATCGATCGGCCGGCTTTCAGGATTCATGGGCAATGCCGGCGTACTGCTGCGCGCCTATGTCTATATGCGCATCCTGGGCGCCGAGGGCATGGAGAGAGTCGCGGAGTTCTCGACGCTGAATGCCAATTACCTGATGACGCGTCTGCGTGAGGCGGGCTTCGATGCGGCCTATCCGGGCCGCCGCGCAAGCCACGAGTTCATCATCACGCTGCGCCGCCAGGCACATGAGCTCGGTGTCAACACGATGGACTTTGCCAAGCGCCTGCTGGACTACGGCTATCATGCGCCGACGACGTATTTTCCATTGCTCGTGCCTGAATGTCTGCTGATCGAACCGACGGAGACCGAGACGCGCGAGGAACTCGATGGTTTCGTGGAAGCGATGACGGCTATCCGTCATGAAGCCGAGACGGACGCGGCGATGGTCAAGTCCGCACCGCATACATTGCCGGTGCGCCGTCTCGATGACGTGCGCGCGGCGAAGCAGCTCGACGTGGCATGGAAGCCGGCGGGCGCTTGAATTCGCGGCCCGACAAGATGACCGGTCCGGCGCGTTTTGCGCGGGCCTTCGGCAGCACCTGGCGCGGCTTTGCTGCGGCCTGGCGCGGGGAGGAGGCGTTTCGCCAGGAATGCCTGCTGGCGCTCATCCTCGTGCCGCTGGGTCTGTGGCTTGGGAAGACCGGCATCGAGCGCGTGTTGCTGGTCGCGCCGATGTTGTTGGTGCTGACCGTCGAGCTCCTGAACAGCGCAGTCGAGGCGACCGTGGACCGGATCGGCGCCGAACGGCATCCACTGTCCGGCATCGCCAAGGAACTCGGTTCGGCTGCCGTATTCGTGGCCTTTGCGATCCTCGGGCTGACCTGGTTGCTGGTTCTGCTGGAGCGGGCCTGATCGCTCCATGAGGTTTCAATGTCCGCGTTGATCTGCGGTTCCCTGGCCTACGACACGGTGATGGTCTATCCCGGCCGTTTTCGCGACCAGATCCTCGCGAACAAGATCCACATGCTGAATGTCTCGTTCATGGTGCCAACGCTGCGCCGCAATTTCGGCGGCTGCGCCGGCAACATCGCCTACAACCTCAAGCTGCTCGATGGTGAAGGGCACGCGATGGGCGCCGTCGGCCACGACTTCCGGCCGTACCAGGAGTGGCTCGATTTCAACGGCATGACTTCGCGCTACGTGCGGGTAATCGACGACGAATACACGGCGCAGGCCTACATCACGACCGATCTCGACGACAATCAGATCACGGCGTTTCACCCCGGCGCGATGAATCATTCCCATCAACTCGAAGTGCCGCGCGACGCCGGCATCACGATCGGCATCCTCGCGCCGGACGGGCGCGACGGCATGATCGCCCATGCCGCGCAATTCGCGCGCGCCGGAATACCATTCATATTCGATCCCGGCCAGGCCCTGCCGCTGTTCGGCGGCCAGGATCTCGAGGCATTCATCGACCAGGCAACCTGGGTGACGGTCAATGACTACGAGGCACAGCTGCTGCAGGAACGCACCGGGCTCGCGACCCGCGACCTGGCCGCGCGGGTCAAGGCCTACGTGGTCACGCGCGGCCCCGAAGGCTCACTGATCCATACCGACGGCCGCATCATCGAGGTGCCGCCAGTGCGCGCAGCGCAGGTGGTCGATCCGACCGGTTGCGGCGACGCCTATCGGGCCGGGCTGCTGTACGGCCTGATGCGCGGCATCGATTGGGAGACCACCGGACGGATTGCGTCGTTGATGGGCTCCATCAAGATCGCGAACACCGGCACCCAGCACCACAAGCTCGCCCCCGGCGAATTCAAAGAGCAGTTTCATGCGGCATTCCAGTACCGGCTCGACTGATCACCCCATGTACCGGCTGTTGCTGGCCCTGGTCTGCCTGCTGCCGCTGGCCCCGGCGGCGTCGCAGGAAGCCGCGCCCGGATGGGCCAGGACGCTGGAGCGCATTTCGACCGGTGTCGTCGCGATCCAGATCGACGCGACGCGCGCCTTCGACACCGACTGGAATACCTCATCGCAGGCCACCGGGTTCGTCGTCGATGCGAAACGCGGCCTGATCCTGACCAATCGTCATGTCGTGACCCCGGGACCGGTGACTGCGCTCGCGACATTCATCAATCGCGAGGAAGTGGTGTTGCAGCCGGTCTACCGCGATCCGGTGCACGATTTCGGCATCTACCAGTACGATCCGTCGAAGCTCAAGTTCATCGAGCCGGCGGAGCTGCCGCTTTACCCTGCCGGCGCGCAGGTCGGTGTCGAGATCCGCGTCGTCGGCAATGACGCCGGCGAGCAGCTTTCGATCCTTGCCGGCACGCTCGCGCGGCTCGACCGTGAAGCGCCGGATTACGGCGTCGGCAAGTACAGTGACTTCAACACGTTCTACTACCAGGCGGCGTCCGGCACCTCGGGGGGCTCGTCGGGTTCGCCGGTCATCGATATCGAGGGTCGCGTGCTGGCACTGAATGCAGGCGGTTCGAGCGGGGCGGCTTCGAGCTTCTACCTGCCGCTGCCGCGCATCGTGCGCGCACTGGAGCTGCTCAAGGCCGGACGGCAAGTCAGCCGCGGCACGCTGCAGACCGTGTTCCGCTACACACCCTATGACGAACTGCGCCGCCTCGGATTGCCTTCCCCCCTTGAAGCCGCGGCGCGCAAGACGGCGCCGGCGCGCACCGGAATGCTGGTCGTGACGGAAGTGCAGCCGGGGGCGATCGCCTATGGCGAGCTTGCCGTAGGCGACGTCCTGGTGGCCATCGACGGGCGGCCGGTTGCGGATTTCGACACGCTGGATGTGCTGCTCGACGATCGCGTGGGCAGCGAACTCGAGCTCGCGATCGTGCGGGGCGGGGATTCACGGAAGTTCCGGCTGCCAGTGCAGGACCTGCGCGAGATCACGCCCGCCGAATACCTGGAGATCGGCGACGGCATCCTGCACACCTTGTCCTGGCAGATGGCGCGGCACATGAATGTCCCGGTTGCGGGGGTCTATGTGGCGAACCCGGGTTACATGTTCGGCTCCGCAGGCATTCCACGCGGCGCCGTGCTGACCGAACTCGACGGCCATCCCATGAACAGTCTGGCGGATGCGCTTGCGGTGTTCAGCACGCTGGGCGAAGGGCAGCGCGTGACGGTTCGCCACTTCACGATGGAAGAGACCCGAACTTCGCAGCTCAAGTCGCTGCGCATCGACCGCGACTGGTTCCCGGCACGCCATTGCGTGCGCGATGACGATATCGGACTGTGGCCCTGCGAAGTCGTAGCCGCAGGCCCGGACGCACAGCCGCCGCAGCCCGGTACCACGCAGTTCGCGCGCACCGGCGACCGGCTCGTCGACGCGCTCGCGCCGTCGCTGGTCCTGGTGGAATTCAGCATGCCGTATTCCGTGTCCGGCGTGACCGAGCGCAATTACCACGGCACGGGCGTTGTCATCGACGCACAGCGTGGCCTGGTGGCCATCGATCGCAACACGGTACCGGTTGCGATCGGCGACGTGCGTCTGACATTTGCGGGCACGATCGAGGTAGACGGGCAGGTCGAGTACGTGCACCCGCTGCACAATCTCGCGCTCGTCCGCTACGACCCGAAGCAGCTGGGCGATACGCCGGTGCGCGCCGTGCGCTTTGCCCGGCGCCTGCCGGCCACCGGAGAGAACGTCAATGTCGTCGGGCTGCGCGCGGACAACCGCGTGGTCTCTCAGCAGGCAACGGTCGCCTCGATCGGGCCGGTCGCATTCCCGCTCTCGCGCACGCTGCAATTCCGGGACGCGAACCTGGAGGTGATCAGTCTTGTCAATGGGCCTGCGGATTTCGACGGCCTGATTACCGACCGCCGCGGCGATGTCATGGCGTTGTGGTCAAGCTTCGCCTACGAGAACGGCCGCGACCTCGTGCAGCAGAACATGGGCATCCCGGCCGGCATGGTGCAGGACATGCTGGAGCACGCGCGCGACGGCCGGCCGCTCTATTCGGCGGAAGCGGAGTTCGGCCTGCTGTCACTCGCGGAAGCGCGCCGGCTCGGGCTCAGCGAGCAGTGGATCGAGCGCCTGACGACGCACAATCCCGAGCGACGCCAGGCACTGACGATCGAGCGGCTGGTCGCGGGCTCGCCCGCTGCAGAGAGCCTGGCTGCGGGCGACCTGCTGCTCGCCGTCGATGGCCAGGTCGTCAACAGTTTCGGCGACGTGAGCGCAGCCGTGCATGCCCCGCGCGTCGAGCTGACCTTGTGGCGCTCCGGTGTCGAACGCATCGTGCCGCTCGACACCGTGGCGCTGTCCGGGCATGACATTGACCGGGTACTGGTATGGGCAGGAGCGACATTGCAGGAGCCGCATCGGGCGATGGCTGCGCAGCGCGGCATCCGCCCGGACGGAATCTTCATCGCGTTCTTCATGTACGGTTCCCCGGCGTCGCGCTACAAATTGTGGGCCGGCCGCCGCATCACCGAAGTCGACGGCATCCCCGTGCCCGATCTCGATGCCTTCATCCGTGCGGTCTCGGGCCGTCCGGACCATTCGTCATTGCGCCTGAAGACCGTCAGCTGGAATGACGCCGTGGAAGTCATCACGCTGCGCCTGGACCAGCATTACTGGCCGACCTACGAGCTGCGTCGCGATGCGGCGGGCTGGCAGCGCGTTCCGCTGGAGTGAGGGCGGCGCGCGCAGGCGGCGTCTATCATCGGATCATGTTGCCCGACCCCATCCGGATCGAGGAAGCCGTTGCCCTGCTGAATGCCGGCGAGCTCGTGGCATTCCCGACGGAAACCGTCTACGGGCTCGGCGCCGATGCACGGAATCCCGCCGCGGTCGCCAGGATATTCGCGGCCAAGGGCCGCCCTGCCAGCCACCCGCTGATCGTCCACGTCAGCGGTCTCGCGGCTGCGCAGGAATGGATCACCGATCTGCCCGATGCAGCGCGGCGCCTGGCCGAGGCATTCTGGCCGGGGCCGCTGACAATCGTGCTGCCGAAGGCCGACGATGTCCCGGCGGGCATTACCGGCGGCCAGTCGACGGTCGCATTGCGCGCACCGGCCCATCCCGTCGCACGCGCGCTGCTTGCGGCATTCGGCAGCGGCATCGCGGCACCTTCGGCGAATCGTTATGGTCGCATCAGTCCGACCCGTGCTGCCGACGTGCGGGAGGAACTGGGCGACAGCGTCGCGATGGTGCTGGACGGCGGCGACTGCGAGGTGGGGCTTGAATCGACCATCGTCGCCTGCCTCGACGGTCGCGTGATATTGTTGCGGCCGGGCGCGGTCTCGCGTTCCCAGCTCGGGGATATTGTGGGTCCGGTCGCGGACGCCGATGCGGCCTCTCCGCGCGCGCCGGGACGCGCGCGCTCGCACTACGCGCCGCGCACCATGCTTGCGGTCGTCGAAGCCGGAAGATTGCGGTCAGAGATCGAGCGGGCGCTCACGGCCGGTGAGCGGCTCGCGGTACTGGCGCGAAGCCCTGCGACGCTCGCATCGGAGCGGCTGGTCTGGCGTCAACTGGACAGTCGGCCGGCCGAATACGGCCGTGCGCTGTATGCGGCGCTGCGCGAACTCGACCGCGCGGGTGCTGCACGCATCCTCGTGGAGGAAGTGCCGGGCGGCGAGCCCTGGGCCGCGATCGCCGATCGCCTGCAGCGTGCCGCCGCGCCGAGCGAGGACGGCGCGGTGACCGACGCTACCTGACCCGAACGTTCTCGGTCAGGATCGCATTGATGTCGGCAATGCCCTTGTCATCCAGCGTGCCGGCTGCGAGTCGCAGGCGCAGCACATTCAGCAGGTAGTCGTAACGGCTGCGCGCGTAGTTGGTCTGCGCCTCGAACAGGCGCCTGCGCGCATCCAGCACGTCCACTGAAGTGCGGGTGCCGACCTCGTACCCGGCTTCGGTCGCCTGCAATGCGGTCTTTGCCGATTCGACCGCCTGGCGCAGCGACTGCACGCGCGCGACCTCGGAGTTGACGCCGAGATAGGCATCGCGTGTCTCGCGCTCGGTCTCGCGCGCGGTGCGCTCAAGCCTTTCGCGCGCCGCCTGGTGGCGGTACTGGGCCTGCCTCACGCGCGAGGAGGTCGACCCGCCCAGGTAAATCGGCACGGTCAGCTGCAGTGAAGCCGTCGTGTCGCGCGTATCCGAGGCATCCTGGCCGACGGTGGTGCCGGAGATGTCGGCCTGCGACACAAAGCCCGAACGCGAGACGACCAGGTCGAGGCTCGGGAAATGCCCGCCGCGCTCGGAACTGATGTTCTGGCGCGTGATGTCCGCGGCGAGGCGGCTGGAGATCAGCCGCGCGTTCTGGTTCATCGCGAGTTGCACCCAGTCGTCGGCATTTGCGGGATCAGGACCGGCGAGCGGCATGTCGGCACCGGGTCTCGCAAGCTCATCGAAGGTCGAACCGGTCAGCTCGCGCAACTGCTCCTGCGCGGTCGCAAGATTACGCTTGGCCTGGATCAGGGACGCCGTTGCGGAATCGAATGCGGCCTTGGCTTCCTGCACGTCGGTCACAGCGATCAGCCCCACTTCAAAGCGCTTTTCCGACTGCTCCAGCTGGCGCCCGATCGCGTCGTGCGCCGCCTGCGCCGCCTCGAGCGTGTCCTGTGCAGCCAGCACGTTGAAGTAGGCTTCCGAGGTCCGCAGGATCAGGTCCTGCTGGGCCGTGTGATAATCGGATTCCGCCTGCGCGCTCTCGGCGTCCGCGCGCTTCAGGGCGGCCCAGTTCTGCCAGCGGAAGATGCTCTGGCGCAGCGTCACATTCCAGCTCTTGTCCGTTCCATCGCGGTTCTGCTCGAACGGCACGGGCGGCGAGCCTGGATCGATGAAGGTGCTGGTGCCGTCCCTCGAACCGTCGTCGTAGCGTCCGCCGGCCGTCAGCTGCGGCAACAGGGCGGAAAGCGCCTGCGGTTTCGATTCACGCGCCGCGAGTCGATTCGCTTCCGCCTCACGGATCAGTGGATCGTTCTTCAATGCCTGCTCGTAAACCGAGCCGAGGTCGGCTGCGCCTGCCAATGGCATGGCCGCGATGGTGGTCGCAAGCAGCAGCGAGCGAATGCAATGCCTGGTATTCATGCGAAGACTTTCCTTGGCGCAAATTGGACAGGGAGAACTACTGTTCTACTAGTGTATATCACCACATGACCCGCCGCAATGCCCCCAAATAGGTCGGCGGGTGGCAATCCTTGGTCGGCTAGAAGTGAAAAAGTGCCGCCGGCTGGGTATTGCACAGGGGCTCGATACAGGTCTCGAACAGGGTTTCGGAGAGCCAGGCGTCGGCCGCCGTGCGCGTGATGAGCCTTGCCTCCATGACCGGCCGCGAGCCGACCACGACAAAAAGCCGGCCGCCGACTGCAAGTGCGCGCTCGAAGCGTGGATCATAGACGGGCATCGAGCCGGTCACGGCGATCGCCTGGTAGTGGGGTTCAAAGCTGTGATCGAGCGCATCGGCGCATGCGACCCGGACGCGCGTGACGCCCAGGCGCTCAAGTGCGCGCGCCGCGCTGTCGGCAAGCGCGGCATGAATCTCGATGCTTTCGACGTCGCCGCTGAGGTATTCGAGGCAGGCGGCGAAGAACCCGGTACCGGTGCCGACCTCGAGCACGCGCTCGCCGCGGTCCAGCCCCAGCGCCTGCAGGATGCGGCCCTCAATCCTGGGCTGCAGCATGAATTCGCCATGACCGATCGGTATGGCGGTGTCGGCGAAAGCGACTCCGCGATAGGCCTCGGGCACGAAATGCTCGCGCGGGACCGCCGCAAGCGCTTCCAGAACGCGCGGGTCGAGCACGTCCCAGCCGCGAACCTGCTGGTCGATCATCTGCCGGCGAGCGGCATCGGACTTCTCAATCATGTTGTTCCCGGCCTGGGTCACTGGCATTAATACCCGAACCATTATGGTGAATCGCGCAGGGCCTTAGTACAAGCGTGAGATATGCTGCCGAAGACCGCGTTAAGACAACATATTCAACGGTTCCGCAGCTATCCAGCCTGCGACGAAACCGAAGGGGATGACAGGCCGAATGACGGTCCCGGTGATCGCTGGTGCCGGATTCGCGATTGTTGCCGCAGTACTCGTCGTTGTCATCCTGTTTCAACGGCGGGCGCTGCGCCGGCTCGTGGACGAGGCAGAAACGGAGCATCAGACCGCCCGCGGGCGCGCGGTTGCCGGTGCCGATGTCGCACGCGCGATGCTGGCCAGCCTGCGCGAGCCCGCGCTTCTGCATGGCGAGCGGATCGAGGCGGTCAATGAGTCCTTCGCGACGCTCGCGGGCACACCCGTGGCAGACATGCTGGGGCGCAACCTGGCGGACCTGGTCGCCCCGGAGTATGCGGAACTCGTCTCCCTGACCATCGCGCGTGCCCTGTCGGGTGAATCCGGCCCGGCGATGACCGAGGTCGAGATGTCCGACAGCCACGGCCAGGTGACGCGCCTGGAACTTTCCGGCACGACACTTGATTCCGGCGGCCGCAGGATCGTGCTGCTGAGCGCGACGGAAATGCTGCCCCATCATGAATCGCCGGCGCAGCCGATGCTGCCGGGCCGCGCGCAGTTCGCGCTCGATTCGCTGGGCGAAGGCCTGATGACGACCGACGCACAGGGCCGCGTTGACTACATGAACAGGTCCGCCGAAACGTTGACCGGCATAAGGCGCGAAGATGCGCTCGGGCAGGTGTTCAGCGCGCTGGTCGGCTTTGTCGACGAGCACGATCGCCGGCCGCTGCCGGATCCCGTGCAGCAGTGCCTGGGCGTCGGCAGCCGCGCCACGCTCGGCCGGCGGGCGCTGATGATCGCGCGCGCGACCGGCAGTGAAATCGGGATCGAGGCGTCGGCATCGCCGATCCGTGGCGGGGAAGGGGAGATCGCGGGCGCCGCCATCATGCTGCACGATGTCAGCGAGTCGCGCGGCCTGACGCAGCAGATGTCGTACCAGGCGAGTCACGACGCGCTGACCGGGCTGGTGAACCGCCGCGAATTCGAACGCCGCCTCGGCGAAGCGCTGGAAGTCGCGCGCGCGGGACGGCAGGGCCACGTGATGTGCTACCTGGACCTCGACCGCTTCAAGGCTGTCAACGACACCAGCGGGCACCTCGCCGGCGACAACATGCTGCGCGAGGTCGCGACGCTGATCCGCGAGGCGGTGCGCGATTCGGACACCGTTGCGCGTCTCGGCGGTGACGAGTTCGGCGTGCTGCTGGTCGGTTGCCCGCTCGACAAGGCCCGCCAGATCGCCGACGACATCTGGCGCGCGATCGGCGACTACCGCTTCGTCTGGAAGGACCGGATATTCAGCGTCGGGGTCAGTCTCGGGCTCGTCGAAGTGACCGGCGAGAGCAATTCGATGGAAGAGATCATGAATGCGGCGGATTCGGCCTGCTATGTCGCCAAGCGGCAGGCCGGCAGCCATGTTCACGTCTATTCCTCGCACGACGAGGCCGTCGCGCGCAGTCGCGGGGAAATCCACTGGTTGCAGCGATTGCAGGCGGCGCTTCGCGACGGGTTCTTCGAGCTTTATCTGCAGCCGATCGAGCCGACCCGCCAGGGTTCGGTGGGCGGGCCGGCGATGGAGGTATTCGTGCGGCTGCACGACGCTGGCCAGGCCATCCTGCCGGCGGAATTCTTTCCGGCGGCGGAACGATATCGCCTGATGTCGCTGATCGATCGCTGGGTGCTCGGCGCGGCGCTCGCGGCGCTGACGGCGGGCGCGATCCGGCTGCCCGCCGGGCGCAGCCTGTGCATCAATGTGTCCGGGCAGACGCTGGCCGACCCGACCTACCTGGAATTCGTGGTCGAGGAACTGGACCGCAGTGGCGTGATGCCACAGCAGATCTGCTTCGAGGTGTCGGAAACCTCGGTCATCGGCAATCTTGAGCAATCGCGGCGCTTCATCGACGTGCTGCACGGCATGGGTTGCCGCTTTGCGCTCGATGATTTCGGCACGGACCTCGGCGGCTTCGCCAACCTCAAGCAGTTGCCGATGGACTACCTGAAGATCGACGGCTCATTCATGCGTGACCTGGCGCGCGATTCGGTCAACCAGGCAATGGTCACAGCCGTCATCAGCATGGCACGCACGCTGAATTTCCGGCTGATCGCCGAGCAGGTCGAAGACCAGCCGGCGCTGGAGGCAGCACGCGCGATGGGCATCGACTTCGTCCAGGGCCATGCCATCGGCCGGCCGCGGCCACTCGCGCCCGCGGCCTGAACGGCTAGCGAGCCTGGTTCAGCGTGCGGATCTCGTCGTCCTGGCCGGTGAGCTGCCAGCGAATCAGCGAAACGGGAATCATGCCGGCACGGTTCACGTCGCCAAAATAGAGCTTGAGTGTGAACTCCGCGCCCAGCTTGTCCGAATAATCCTTCATCAGCCTTTCCAGCATGTACTTGCCGGTCACGTAACTCGAGCCGTAACCCGGCTGGCGCAGGTAGAGCTGTTGCTCGAAGCCGAGCAGGTCGAGGTCCGGCCGCATCCAGCCGCGTGGCGTCCACTTCACCTGGAATGCCTTGGCCTGCTGGATGTCGATCATGTTGGCGTGTGCATAGAGCGATGCGAGCCCACGCGCGGCGCGCTGCGCCAGCATGATCCAGACGATTTCCCGCGCGCGAGGTGCATCGTCGTACAAGCCTGCGTGCAGCATGAATTCTTCCATCGCGGTCGCCATGCCTTCGGCACGGCTGTCCCAGATGTTGTACAGCAGCGCTCCTCGCCGGACCGGGCTCTCGTGCGGATCGTCACGCATCTGCGCGAGATCCCACCAGTGGTAGAAGTGCGTGTAAAGCGTCAGCGGTTCGTAATGTGTCGCGATGGCGAAGAAGTTCCGGGTCTCGATCGGCACGAATTCGCCCATCTGCGCGCGCAGCGCCGGGTCCATGTAATCGCGCATCGGGAACAAGTCCCTGTCCGCCAGGAAGGCGATGAACTTCGTGACCGCCTCATTGGCGCGCAGTTCGTATTCCTCGGGTGTCGCGATCACCGGCATCGGCGGCAGCGCGCGATTCCGCTCTTCCTCGAGCTTCAGCGCGGCGTGCGCCCGCGCCAGTTCGCGCTTCAGGACGGCCACTTCCTCGTCCCAGGTCATCGGTATCAGGTGGACATGCTGCAGGCTCCAGCTGTAATTCTCCTTGCCGACGCCGGAGGGACCGTCTTTCGACGGCGCCTGCTGCTGCAACCATCCGACGAATCGCACGGTCGCTTCGCGCGCTGCGTGGATTGCCCGGCGCAGCGGCTTTCCGCTGCCCGTGGTTTTCTGCGCGAGTGCATCGAGCGCCTCGACCTGTTTCTGCATCGATCCGGTGCCCGTGACCCAGAGATCGCGCGCATTGCCGGTCAGATTCACCTCCGCCTGCCCTAGCAGCGCGGGGATGATGGACAACTCGGCAGCAAGCTTGGCCTCTGCCGCCGGCGAGAACGGGTATTCGTAGGTCCACAACTCTGCCAGGTGGTGGTGCGTCGGGCCCTCGTGCGCAGGCGTGTCGCTCTGTTCGGTCCAGACAGTCGTGTAGAAGGCGGGGTCGCGCGCCCAGGGTTGCAACACCCGGATGTAGAAATCCATGCCGTTCATCTCGGCGCGCACGATCTGGTAATCGATCTGCTGCTCGACGGTCCAGGATGCGGGGTCGAAAGCCGCGAGCCGTTGCTGATACGTCTTCAGCTGCTGGTAGCGCTGCGCGAATGTCGCGGCCGTGTAGTCAGGTGCGCCATCCCGATCGGGCGGCTGCTCAAAGGCGCGCCATTCAGTGAACAGGGCGACCAGCTCCTGGTAACCGCCGGCACCGGCGGCCTCGGGCGAGGCGCCGGCCTGGGCCGTGATCATGGTAGCGAGGGCCGCAATGAACGCAAATCGACGAAGTCCCGGGTGCAATTGCATGTGATGATTTCCAGGAGTTTTGGATCCGGCGACGGCAGGTCGCGAATGCGCCAACGTAGCCTCAGTCCGGTTGAATGACAAGCCGTCTTGAGCGGTAGCGGTATCCGGCGCTCGGTGCGCGGCATTTGCCACGCCGCCGGAGCCCGCTCAGTCGCTGGCCGTGGTGATCAGTGCCAGCAGCCGACGGATCAGCGCAGCGTGAGCATCGACGCGACGCTCGAGTGTCAAGGCAGCGGCGGGAGTTTCAAACACCAATACGGTTTGTGCGGCAGGCCCGGGCTGCACGCGGCCGTTCACGATGACGTCCTTGCCGCTCATCAATTCGTCTATGGAACTGTCGATGACGGGACCGATGATGCCTCCGACGACCGGCTCGCCGAATCGCGTCTCGCCGCCCAACTTGATCGGGACGCCGTTGTCCTTCAATACGCTCACGGCCTCGGTGGCAAGCGGATCGGCGAAACCGAGTTCACCCTGCGAATAGACGTAGCCCTGGTCGATGAGATTGTCCTCGTGCAAATCGATGCTGTAGAGCGGTGGATAGTCGGCGCCCGCACGCAGCACGAAGGCGGTGATGGCATCCGCTTCGGGACTCGAGGCCGACGCCGCCCGCGGACTGCCGGGATTATCGGGCGACGGCAGCAGATGCGATGAATCGCCGACGCTGTGCCCTTCGATGAGTTCCGAATAGATCGCGACATTCAGGTAACGCCAGTTGCGCGCATAGCCCTGCGGATTCAGCAGCGGCAACAGGACCACGGGCCGCTGCCGGCCGAGTCTCGCGATGTCCTCGATTACGGCGGCAAGCGCGTTCGGTCCGGCTGGTTCCTCCCCGTGGATGCCCGCCAGGATCCAGACCGCGGCACCGCTTTGGGGCGAGCGCAGCGCAATGATCGGAAGCGCCGCGGTCGTGCCGGCGGGCATGGAGTCCACAATGATTTCGAGCGTCCAGCCGCAATCGAGCAGCTTGAGATAGGAATGGTAAAGCGCCTCGATCGGCTTGCGTCCGTCTGCAAATGTCGTAACCCCGTCCGGCAATCGGAGTTTCGTCTCCTGGGCGCCGGCCGGCATCGCATGCACTGCAAGGAGCAGGCAAGCTGCCGTCAGAAGTCCGTGGGCATGTGCCAAAGCGGCGCCTTATGCTGGATTGCGGCGATCAGAAATCCGCAGCGGGTGTCGCGCGTCGACGCGGCGGGTCGAAGAACGCGCCTTCGACCACGCGGCAACGCGCCATCACCCGCGACCACTTCAATTCGCGCTGATAGTAAATTTCGGCCCACAGCTCGTCACCGGGCAGGCCCCAGGGCATGTGCATCGAGGCGAGCGCGATATTCGACTTCGCCGACGGCGACCATTCCGCCGACGTGACGGTGCCAATCACGTTTTTCCTGTTGTCGTAGATGTACGCCGAGCGCGCGGGCTTGTTGCCCTCGATGTCGAGTCGCACCAGGCGGAAACGGGAGCCGCACCGCTGTTCTTCGAGCAGTGCGCGACGGCCGTTGAAATTGGGCTTGCTGAAATCGACCAGCCGGCCGAGATCGAGCTCGAATGGCGACCGCGACCGGTCCAGCCGGATGGCCTGGTCGGCCGGCAGGAAGTCGACCTGCGCCTGGATGAAGCCGGCCTCGATGCGCGCGACTTCGAGCGACTGGGTGCCCATCGGGCGGATGCCGTGATTCGCGCCCTTCTCGAACAGCGCGTCCCACAGCGCGAGCGCGCGCGACGGATCGATCCACAATTCGTAACCGAGATCGCCGGTGAAGCCGGTGCGCGACACCATCAGGTCAACGCCCTCGAAAGTGAAATTTGTCAGGCCAAAAGGCTTCAGTTTTTCGATCCCGTCGAGACTCATGTTTTGCAGGACGCTGAAGGACGTCGGACCTTGCACGGCCAGACCTGCGACCTCGTGGGTTTCGTCGACAATTGATACGTCCATGCCGATAGCGGCGGCTTTGAGCCAGGACATGTGCCGTTCCTGCGAACACAGGCGGTATTCACCTTCGCGCAAATGAAAAATCGTGCCGTCGTCGATGACCTGGCCTTCGTCATTGCACCAGACTGCGTAGGCGACCCGGCCCGGCTTGATTTTGCGCATGTCACGAGTCACCAGCCTGTCGATGAAGTCCAGGCTGTCGGGACCGCTAATCCGGTACTTCATCATCGGCGTCAGATCGAAAACGCCGGTGCTGTTGCGAATCGCAAAGTATTCGAGCGCGGTATCGTAAAACCCGTCAGCGCTGGAATAGCCCTTCCAGTCGTGCCAGCGATTGAGTCGATCAAGCTCCTGCTGTCGCGAAAAAAACGGCGATTTCAAACGGCCCTGTGGGACTACCTGGATGCTCATGCGGTCTTTTCCTGTTTGATGATTGCGCGGGCCGCATTGCGACCTGCCGCACCGCTGACGCCGCCACCCGGATGTGTGCCGGCGCCGCAAAGATAGAGTCCATCGAGCGGCATTGCGTATTGTGCGGCCCCGCCGACCGGGCGAGTGAACAGGAACTGGTCCAGTGTCAACTCGCCGTGATGCCAGTGGCCGCCCGTCATGTGGAATTCGGTCTCGATGTCCAGCGGCGTCAGCAACTCCGATGCGCTGATGCGTGATTTCAG
>JAQBHG010000038.1:0-48826 GCA_032127975.1 Steroidobacteraceae bacterium | reverse complement strand
CATGGACGAAGCCGCGCCGCCGCCCATGCCGATCAGCAGGCCCGGCCCGCCGAGCTGCAGGAGCAGCGTTCCCGCCGGCAGCGGCGCCTTTACCGCCAGCGCCGCCGGAATGCTGCCCAGGCCACCCGCCAGCATGATCGGCTTGTGGTAGCCGCGCGCTGTGCCACCCGCTTCGAATTCGAAGGTACGGAAGTAGCCGCACAGGTTCGGCCGGCCGAACTCATTGTTGAACGACGCGGCGCCAATCGGGCCCTCCAGCATGATGTCGAGCGCCGAGGCGATGCGCGGCGGCCTGCCGTGGTCGATTTCCCAGGGCTGCTCGAATCCGGGTATGCGCAGATTCGACACCGTGAATCCCACCAGCCCGGCTTTCGGCTTGGCGCCGAGCCCGGTCGCGCCTTCATCGCGTATTTCGCCGCCCGATCCCGTGGCCGCCCCCGGGAATGGCGAGATCGCCGTCGGGTGATTGTGGGTCTCGACCTTGATCAGGATGTCGGCCGGCTCTTCGCGCCAGTGATAGCGGCGATCGGCTGCATCCGCGAAGAACCGGCCTGCGACCGGGCCGGCGATCACGGCCGCGTTGTCGCTATAGGCGGACAGCACGCCAGCGGGGCTCTGGTCGCGCGTGTGGCGGATCATCGCAAACAACGACTTGTGCTGCGCGACTCCGTCGATGACCCAGTCGGCATTGAAAATCTTGTGACGGCAATGTTCGCTGTTCGCCTGCGAGAACATCATCACTTCGACATCCGTTGGATCGCGGCCCATGCGCACAAAGACATCCGCGAGGTAGTCGATCTCCTGCACCGACAGCGCAAGCCCGAGTTCGGCATTGACGCGGGAAAGCGCCGCCGCCGGCGTGGTGCCGAGCATGACGCTCGTCATCGGCCGCGGCTCCTGCGATTCGAACAGCCGCGCGGCATGCGCCGGGTCCGCCAGCACCGCCTCGGTCATCGGATCGTGGAGCAGCGCAGAGAGCGCCATCAGATGCGCCGGCTCGAGCACGGTCCCGGACTCGAATTGCCACAGCCTGCCGCGCTCGATGCGCCTGACAAAGGCGAGGCCGCAGACATGCGCGATGTCGGTTGCCTTGGATGACCAGGGCGAAATCGTACCGGGTCTCGGCACGATCAGCAGCCGCTGCCCGTCGCCGGCTGGTCCGGCAGCGCGCGGGTCATGGTCGAGCAGGCGCTCCAGGATCCGGAGCTCTTCCGTTTCCGGCGCCCGTGCATGATCGACGAAATGACGATAGTGAACGCGGACGCTTGACAGCGACGGCGCGCTCTCGCGCAGCGACGCGAGCAATCTCTCGAGGCGGAAGTCGGATAGTGCGGGGGAGCCTGCGAGTTCCAGCATCGAGCGCCGTCAGCGCTTGGCGCCCGGATCGGTGCCGGCGGGATAGATCTGGACCGGGAACTGGGTGACATTGCCACCCTCGAGCGCGCTGATCTTGCTGACGCCTTGCTTGCGCACCTCGTCGATGCGGATGATCGAGTGCAGCGGCAGGTAGCTGCGCTTGACGCCCGCAAACTCGGTCTTGATGCGCTCCTCGGACGGATCAACCACGACGCTGCTGCGCTCGCCGAATACCAGCTCCTCGATCTCTATGAAGCCGAACAGCCCGCCATGACTGACCTTGCGGGCATAGATCTCGTAGACCTTGCCCCGGTTTGCGAACACAACCTTGAATATGTGACTTGTTGCCATGATCCGGGTGGGGGTCGTCCTGCCTTGGCCGCGCTATTATACCGGTCCAGTCAGGCGTGATGCGGGAGCCGGGGTCCGTCGGCCGCCCGCTCCGGGGTCCAATGATGGCGCTCAGGTTGAAAATTGTCAGCGACAATGCGATGACGGCCGGCGAGCATGTGCGCTGGACATTCGGCGTCAATGGCGGACGCATCGGGCGACATGAGAGCAATGACTGGGTGCTGCGCGACACCGAACGCTACGTTTCGGGCCGGCACGCCGAGATCGAGCATCGTGCCGGAACCTGGTGGGTGCGCGATCTGAGCACCAATGGCACGTTCATCAATGATTCCGACGAGCCACTCGGGATGCAGGCCGTGCATCGGCTCGAGAATGGCGACCGCATCCGGATCGGGGAATACGACATCGAGGTCGAGATTTCCGGCGGCAACGACTTCCCTGCCAAAGAGGCGCCGCCGGTCAGCGTGATGGACCTCGATGCCTCATTCGAGCTCAAGGCCGTTCTGCCAGCCGGCCGGCGTGAGCGCGATTCACGCCCGCGCAAGCGGCCGGATGCCGCGCCCGCGAAGCCGCCGCAGGCTCCGGCTGCGCAGGCACCCTCGGGCCGTGCACGCGATGAACATGAGCTGTGGCCGGGGCTCGTCGCATTGTGCAAGGGCGCGGGCATCGATCCGCGCGCCCTTGCGCCCGAGGCACGCGTCACTGCACTGCACCAAGCCGGCCAGTTGCTGCGTGAGACGCTGGTGGGATTCACCGAGCTCGCGCGCACCCGCGCGGATTTTGCCAGTGAATTCGGCATCTCCTCGGGCGCCCGCCGCCGCGACGCGACCAGCCCGCTGGTGCAAATTTCCGCGGTCGAGCCACTGCTCGAAATGATGCTCGCCGGTCGCGGACCCGGCGACGCGCGGGCGGTCGATGAGATCCGCAGTCAGTTTTCGCGCGCAAGACATCATGAAATTGCAGTCGCGGCTGCGCTTCGCGAAGCCCTCGCCGCCCTGTTCGAAAAACTGGATCCCGATGAACTCGAGGCACAGCTGGGTCGGCGTGCCCCCGATACCGCGACCGCCAACATGCAGTTGCGCCTGTGGCACCGGTATCGCGAGTTGTTCCGCGCGACCGTGCAGACCGGCGATGCCGGGCTGCCCGCGGTATTCCTGGTGGCATTTGCCCGCGCCTACGAGGCGATTAGCTCGGGCGGGAGCGCGCCGACCGGTGGTCAGCAGGACTGATTCTGGCGGAGAGGGTGGGATTCGAACCCACGAATACCTTTTGGATATTACTGGAATTCCAGTCCAGCGCCTTCGACCGCTCGGCCACCTCTCCGGGGCTGCGAAGCCTACCGGAGGCCTGTGTGTGCGGCAACCAGCGGGTCAACCCGCTGTCGGCTTCGTCCCATAGCTCGGCGGGTGATCGAGACAGCGTTTTTCCACGGCAGGCAGCTTGGGCGTGTTCACGACCGGAATCCGCAGGGCATTGCGGGTGTCCGGGACGACAGCGCCCTCCGGCACGCGCAGTGGCGGCAGATCCCCAGCGGACTGGTATGGCTGCGCCTTATCGCAACCCGAATAGGCATCGGGCAGCAGACCGCAGGCGCCTGCAAGCATGCATACCGGCAGCAATGCCAGCCATCGTGCCGGCCTCAACAGCTTCCTCATTCGATCACTCCTGCCTGGCGCATAGCCTCGAGTACCGTAGCGTGGTGCGGCTGTGCCATCCAGGTCAATGGCAGGCGGATTCCGCCGCCGATCAGACCAAGCCGCTGCAGCGCCCACTTCGCCGGAATCGGATTCGCTTCGATGAACAATGCCCTGTGCAGACCTGCAAGTCGGTCGTCGAGTTCCCCGGCCTGCACGACATCACCCACCAGCGCCGCCGCGATCATTTCGCGCATCAGCTTGGGCGCAATATTTGCCGTGACCGACACGACGCCCTGCGCACCACCCAGGACCAGATCCCGGCAGGTCGCATCGTCACCCGAAAGCAGCAGGAAGTCATCCCCGCAGCGCGCGAGAATCTCGGCGCCGCGTTCGACGCTGCCGGTCGCTTCCTTGATCCCGATGATCTGCGGATGCGTGGCGAGCCGATCGACGGTCTCCGGCAGCAGATCGCAGGCGGTGCGGGAAGGCACATTGTAAAGGATCAGCGGGACGCTCGATGCATCGGCGACCAGGCTGAAATGACGGTACAGGCCTTCCTGCGGCGGCCGATTGTAATAGGGCGTCACGACCAGTACCGCGTCGACGCCCAGTTCGCAGGCAGCACGCGTCCGCTCGACGGCTTCCGCAGTCGAATTGCTGCCGGTACCCGCGATGACCGGTATCCGTCCGCCGATGCGCTGCACGGCGATTTGCAGCAATTGCCCGGCCTCGGCGGCCGAAATGGTGGCCGACTCGCCGGTCGTGCCGCAGATGACGACGCCGTCGGTGCCCTCCCGGGCATGCCAGTCGAGCAGCCGCCCGAACGCGACATGATCCACCTCGCCCGATTCCGTCATCGGCGTCACTAGTGCGACCAGGCTGCCGCGAAACATCGGATCTCCGGTCGTGTGGCAAGCGGAGGCGGGATCGTACTGGCGCACGGCACGCCGGCGCAAGCCGTTGCGGAACCGGCATATCATCGCCTTGCCGATCCCGGTAGACTGCCGCCGTCATCCCCGTTCTTTTCCGCATGAAACAATTCATCGCAATATCGGCCATCGGCAACGACCGCATCGGTCTGGTCCACGACCTTTCGAAGACCGTCGCCGACTGCGGTGGCAACATCAGCGAGAGTCGGATGACGGCGCTTGGCTCGGATTTCGCGATGTTGCTGCTCATCTCCGGCAACTGGCATTCGATCGCAAGGATCGAAACCGAGCTCAGCAAGCTTGCGGAAACATCCGGCGTTTCCATCCAGGTCCGCCGGACCACCGAACGCGCCGCGCGCGAAGACATGATCCCCTACTCGGTCGATGTGGTCTGCCTGGACCAGGCCGGGATCGTATCCGCGGTTTCCGGATTCTTCGCCGCCCGGGGAATCGACATCGGCGAGTTATCGACGCGCGGCTACGCCGCGGCGCACACCGGCGCGCAGATGTTTTCCGTGTACATGATCATCAACGTGCCGGCACGCATCCATGTCGGCGCATTGCGCGAGGAGTTCATGGATTTCTGCGACCAGATGAATCTCGACGCAATACTCGAGCCAGTCAAGAATTGACCGCGGCGGACGGTAACGGGGCCCAGCAATCGCGATGACCACGATCAGCGTAGGCCGGAAATTGCCGGATTTCTCGATTCCGACGACCGACGGGGAATTCCGGCTCAGCGGACAGCGCGGCCGGAATGTCGTCATTTATTTCTATCCGCGCGACCACACGCCCGGTTGCACGCTCGAAGGCAGCGATTTCCGCGACCTCGCGCCTGCATTCCGGCGCGCGCGTACGACGATCCTCGGCATCTCCACGGATACGCTGGAGTCCCACCACAGGTTCAGGGACAAGATGCGATTCCCGTTCGCGCTCGGATCCGACGAGAACCATGTGATCGCGTCGCGATTCGCGGTCTGGCGCCAGAAGAACATGTACGGCCGCAAATTGATGGGGGTGGAGCGCAGTACGTTTTTGATCGACGCCGAAGGTATCCTGCGGCAGGAATGGCGCAAGGTGAGAGTGGCCGGGCACGCCGAGCAGGTCCTGGCCGAGGCCGGCGCGCTATGACATCGACATGCTGAAAAGCCGCCTGGCAAAAGACGCCCGGCGCGCGTTCGTGCTGGACACCAACGTGTTGATGCACGACCCGGCGGCGATCTTCCGCTTCGAGGAGCACGACATCTACATTCCGATGGACGTGCTCGAGGAACTCGACGCCGGAAAGAAAGGACTGTCCGAATCCGCACGCAATGTCCGGCAGGTCAGCCGTTTCCTCGACGAGCTGATGGCAAATGCGACCAAGGAGCAGATCGACCGCGGTCTCGAGTTACCGGTGGGGCGCAGCGGCAATCACGGCAAGAAGCCGCCCAGCGGAAGGTTGTTCTTCCAGACCCGTCGGCTGTCGGCCGGACTGCCGGACACCCTGCCGGGTCATGGCATCGACAATGCGCTGCTCGGATACACGCTCGCGCTGCAACTGGAGATGCCCAAGACACGAGTGACCCTCGTGTCGAAGGACATCAACCTGCGGATCAAGGCGGCGATACTCGGCGTGCAGGCGGAGGACTACTACAACGATCGCACGATCGAGGATGCCGACCTGCTGTTCACGGGCGTTACCGCATTGCCCGCGGATTTCTGGGAGACGCACGGCAACAATGTGGAGTCATGGCAGGAGCAGGCACGCACATTCTACCGGGTCCGGGGCCCGCTGGTGCGGGAGTGGCAGCCTAACCAGTTCCTGTTTGACAGCGGTGGCGATTCATTCGAGGCGATCGTGCGCACGATCAACGACGATGTCGCCAAGCTTGAGCTGACGCAGGATTACCGCGGCGAGCGCCATGCCATCTGGGGCATCAATGCGCGCAATCGGGAGCAGAACCTCGCGCTGAACCTGCTGCTCGACCCGGAGATCGACTTCGTCACCATCCTGGGCCCGGCGGGTACCGGCAAGACGCTGCTGACGCTGGCGGCCGGGCTGATGCAGACGCTCGAGACCAACAAGTTCAGCGAGATCATCATGACCCGAGTGACGATTCCGCTGGGTGAGGACATCGGATTCCTGCCCGGCACCGAAGAGGAGAAGATGGAACCCTGGATGGGTGCCCTGATGGACAATCTGGAAGTGCTCACTCAGAGCCAGGACGGCGGCAGCTGGGGGCGCGCCGCGACGCAGGACCTGCTGCGCCACCGCATCAAGATCCGCTCGCTTAATTTCATGCGCGGGCGGACATTCCTGAATCGATACCTGATCCTCGATGAGGCGCAGAATCTGACTTCAAAGCAGATGAAGGCGCTCGTGACACGCGCGGGCCCCGGCACCAAGCTGGTCTGCCTCGGCAATATCGGCCAGATCGACACGCCCTACCTGACCGAGACGACCTCGGGTCTGACCTACGTGGTGAACCGTTTCCGGGGCTGGATGCACGCCGGACACGTGACACTTGCCCGCGGCGAACGATCGCGGCTGGCCGATTTCGCTTCCGAAGTGCTGTGATCGCGGCGGACGCGAACCAAACCCCGTGCGGGAAGTCGAATTCACATTACCAGGGACGATCTGATGCGCGCGACCCGGATAGTCATTCCACTGCTGCTGACGCTCCACGGCGCCACCGTCCAGGCGCAGTTGCCGGGCGGCGACCTGCCGGACATCGGCACGCCGGCCAGCACGACGCTTTCCCTGGTGGACGAATACAAGATCGGGTTGATGATCGTACGAAGCCTGCGGGACGCCGGGCAGATCATCGAGGACCCCGAGATCAACGAATACCTGCAGACGCTCGGCATGAGCCTGTCGAGCAATGCGCATGAAGGCGCGCATCGCTTCACGTTCTTCGCGGTCAAGGATTCCGGCATCAACGCATTCGCGCTGCCCGGCGGATTCATCGGTGTCAACGCCGGCCTCGTGAAGGCGACCCGGAACGAGAGCGAACTGGCCGGCGTGCTTGCGCACGAAATCGCCCATGTGACCCAGAGGCACATCGCGCGCTCGGTCCAGAATGCGGGCCGTGCGAATCTGGCTTCGGCGGCCGCCATTCTTGCGGCCATTCTGATCGGCGCGACGACCGGACTGCCGAGCGACGCCGTGATGGGGACCGTGGCCGCTTCGCAAGGCCTTGCCGCGCAACAACAGATCAATTTCACGCGCTCGAACGAGACGGAGGCTGACCGGGTCGGCATCGGCATCCTGGCCACCGCGGGCTTTGACCCGAGCGGCATGCCGGACTTCTTCTGGACCCTGCAGCAGCATGGCGGCAGCGCCGGCCGGAACATTCCGGATCTGTTGCGCACGCATCCGGTGACGACCGAGCGCATCGCCGAAACACGCGATCGCGCAAGCAAGCTCGACCGGCCGCGTCACGACGACAGCACGAGCTACCTGCTGATCCGCGAGCGGCTCGCAGTCCAGTCACTGCCGCCCGAGGCAAATTTCCGCGATCTCTACCACAATGCGCAGAGCGCGGACCTGCCCTCGAACGACGGGGAACTGTACGGGCGCGCGCTCGCGTTGATGCGATCCGATGCCCCCGGGCAGGCCATCCCGATCCTGCAGGACATGCTCGCGCGACGACCGGATATCACGCTTTACCATGCGGCGCTTGGGCAGGCCTTCCTCGCGGCGGGGCGCATCGATGCAGCAAGGGCGACGCTCGACAAGGCGATGAGCCTGTTCCCGCGCAGCGTGCCGGTCACCATGCGCTACGCCGAGACCCTGATGCGTGACGGCGACCCGAAACAGGCGCACATCGTGCTGCTGGATCTTTTCAACAACGTGCCACCCACTCCCGAGCAGGCGCGCTACACCGCGCTCGCCGCGAATGCCGCGGGCGACGTCGCCGATGCCTACTACTACATGTCCGAATACCATGTCATCAGCGGCAATCTGGCGCTCGCGATCGACCAGTTGCGGCTGGCACAGGCAGTGCCCGGGCTCAATGACGTGCAGCGCGAACGCTTCGATGCGCGCATCCGCGAATTGCAGGAATACCTGCCGAAAGGCCGGCGTGCACGCGAGCTCGCCGGCCCCAAAAATCCGCAACCGGATGAGCGCCGCTCAAGCTAGAATCCGGCGAATCGCCTGACCCACGGAATCGCCGCATGAACGTCGCAATCCGCGCGAGTCTCCTGGCCGCCTCGCTTGTGCTCCTGCTCCCTGGCTGCGCGACTACGCGGCAAACGGTGCCGCACGATCCGTGGGAACGCTTCAATCGCAGCAGCCAGCGTTTCACCGACGCGATCGACCGTGCCGTGCTGAAGCCTGTGGCGACCCGCTATCACAGGCACGTTCCAAAGGTGATCCGGACCGGCGTCAGCAACCTGATCAGTAACCTCAAGTTCCCGACCACGATCGTCAATGACCTGCTGCAATTGAAGCTGCGCGACACCGCTGCCGACATCGGGCGTTTCGCGCTGAATTCCACGCTCGGCATCGGCGGCCTGCTGGACCCTGCCACGCGTGTCGGCATCCGCCGCAACGACGAGGATTTCGGGCAGACCCTGGGCCGCTGGGGAGTACCGCCGGGGCCCTACATCGTGCTCCCGTTCTTCGGGCCATCGACATTGCGCGATGCGCCGTCAATCGCAGTGGATTGGCAGACCGATCTGCGCACCCAGCTGGATCTCGACACCGGCACGCGTGTCGCGCTCGGTGTCTTGAGCGTGGTGGACGGCCGCGCATCGCTGCTGAGTACCGATGACACGCTGGACAGCGCCTTCGATCGCTATGCCTTTATTCGCAATGCATGGATGCAACGTCGCGAATACCTGGTGCGCGACGGGGATGTGCCCGAGGAGGCACCGCTCGAACTCGAGCCGGAGGAGCCCTAGGCGGATTCGAGGAATTGCGCGAGATCGCTGATGCCGGCCAGGTCGCCGAGCAGCGGCGGCACATTGCGATACGTCACCGTGCGCCCGCTGCTGCGGGCCGCAACCGACCACTCGACCAGCAACGCAAGCCCCGCGCTGTCGACACGTCCGACCTGCGACAGGTCGATATCGGCACGTGCATTCGCGCCAAACGCCGCAGTGCCTTCATCCAGCAATTTCGCCGCGTTGTCGAACAGCAGGTCTCCCGACAGGGTCCAGCGCCCCTGACCCAGACCCGTGAGCCCGGCATTCTGCTGTTTCATCACTTCAGCCGGCCTGCCTGTCTTTGCCGCGCCGGTTATCCGTCTCGAGACGATTGATAACCGCATCGAGGCCGCGCTGGTCGACTTCCGCGCCCACATCGTTGCGCAGGTTGCGCACATACGAGATGCCCTCGATCGTGACGTCCCAGGCCTTCCAGCCGGCGGGCGTCGCACGCATCGAATAATTGACCGGCACACGCGTGCCGTCACTGCGCCTGACCTCGGTTCGGACGGTCGCCTGGCCGGTCGCCAGGTCGCCGCGAAATGGCAGCACGGTCATGCGATCGGCAGTGAATTCGGCAAGGGCCGACCCGTAGTTGCGCAGCAATGAATGGTAGAACGCGTCGATGAACCGCTGGCGCTGGCTGGCAGTCGCATCGCGCCAATGCTTGCCGAGCACGAGCCGCGCGGAGTAGTCCGTATCGAAATGCGGCAGCAGGATCTCGTCCACGATACGGCGCACGCGCGCCGGATCACTTTGCAGCGCCGCGCGGTCCGCATCCAGCGCCTGCAGGATCCTCGTGGAAGTCGTCTCGATCAGGTCCTGGGGCACGGGACCTGGCACGGCGTCAGCCGCCGCCACGACGCCCGCCAGCATCAGCAGCACAAAGCCGATCGCCGAAGTGAAGCGTCCTGTCATGGTTTCGATGCCTCCGCCGGCTGGCCGTCCGGTGATTCGGCGGCCTTGGAAAAAAGGAACTTGCTGATCAGGTTCTCGAGCACGATTGCCGATTGCGTGAATTGCATTTGATCGCCCTCGGCCAGGAAAGTTTCCGAGCCGCCGGGTCCGATTCCAATGTACTGGCCGCCAAGCAGTCCGGCCGTGTAAATGCCGGCATCGCTGTCGTCCGGTATGCGGTCAAACCGGTTGTCGATGCGCATTGACACCCGCGCCTTGTACTCACCGAAGTCGTATTCGATTTCCTGCACGTGGCCGATCGTTACGCCGGACATCGACACCGGCGCGCCGGGCTTCAGGCCGCCCACCTGCTCGAACGAAGCGACAACGCGATAGCCGCCGTCGCCGAAGCCGAACTCGCGGTTAGTGATCTGCGTAACCAGGAAGAACAGCGCCGAGAAACCGAGCAGCACGAAAAGGCCGGTTCCCAGCTCGATGGCGCGCGTCTGGCGCATGTCATCTCTCCTTTAAAGCATTGCCGCCGTGAGCAGGTAATCGAGCAGCAAAACGACGACCGAGGAAATAACCACCGTGCGCGTCGTCGCCCTACCGACCCCTTCTGCCGTCGGCACGGCATGATATCCCTCATAGACGGCGATCAGGCTGCAGGCGACCCCGAATACGCAGCTCTTGACCACGCCCTCCATGACATCGCCGAATTCAACTGCCGAGCGCATCTGCGACCAGAACTGGCCGGTATCCACGCCCATCAGCTGCACGCCGACCAGCTGCGCGCCGAATATGCCGATCAGGCTGAATATCGCGGCGAGCAGCGGCATCGACAGGACGCCGCCGAGGAAACGCGGCACGACCACGCGCCGCACCGGATCGACCGCCATCATCTCCATTGCGGCCAGCTGGTCCGTCGCCCGCATCAGACCCAGTTCCGAGGCGAGCGCGGTGCCCGCGCGACCGGCAAACAGGAGCGCAGTGACGACCGGGCCGAGCTCCTTCAACAGTCCGAGCGCGGCAGCAGATCCGAGCGATTCCTCGGAGCCGAATCGCTCGAGCAGGTCGAATCCCTGCAAGCCGAGCACCATGCCGACAAACAGTCCGGACAGCATGATGATCACCAGCGACAGCGCGCCGGCGTTGTGCACCTGCTCGACGACCAGCCCGAAACGCAGCAGCGCGCGAGGGACCTCGCCCAGCAGACGCACGAAGAACAGCGTGTAGGCTCCGAGCGCCTGTAATGCAACGCGCAGGCTCTGCAGCATCTCGCGGGTCAGTGAGGCCAGCATTCAGCGCAACTGCCGCAACTGCTCGACGTATTCGGGCGCCGGATAGTGGAATGGTACCGGCCCATCCGGCAATCCGTGCATGAACTGCCGGACATCCTCGCGCGTATCCGTCGCAAGCGCGCCCGGCGGCCCTGACGCGATGACCCCGCCGCCCGACAACAGGTAGCAGGAATCGGCGATTATCGACAGATCATGGACATCGTGCGAAACGACAATGCTGGTCAGCCCCAGCGTGTCGTTGAGCCGCCGGATCAGTCGCAGCACGACCCCGAGCGAGATCGGGTCCAGCCCGACGAATGGCTCATCGTAGATCAGCAACTGCGGATCCATCACGATGGCGCGGGCCATCGCGACGCGACGCGCCATACCCCCCGACAATTCGGCAGGCATCAACCGGTACGCCCCGCGCAGCCCGACGGCCTGCAGTTTCGCGAGTACGACGTGACGCAACAGGCGCTCGGGCAGTCGAGTGTGCTCCCGCAACGGAAACGCCACATTTTCGTAGACGTCGAGATCCGTCAGCAGCGCGCCATTCTGGAACAGCATGCCCATGCGGCGGCGCATCCGGTAGATTCCGGCGCGCGATAATTTCGCGACGTCCTCGCCCTCGACCTCGATGACGCCGCGATCCGCCTGCAGTTGCCCGGTGAGCAATCGCAGCAGCGTGGTCTTGCCGGTGCCGCTCGGGCCCATGACGGCCGTTACGGAACCACGATCAATGTCCAGATCGATGCCGGTGAAGATCGCCCGCTGGGCAAAGGAATAATGCAGGCCGCGCACGCGCACGAGCGCCTGATGCCCCGTGTCGGCTGAATCGCGACCTTGATCGAGAGGCACGGACCGGTACGGCGGCCTCAGGCCGCGGCCTGTTCCATCGCGGCTTCGTAAGCTCCACTGCGGGCAAGCCCATTCAGTCGTGCACGGCGCAGGAATGTCTTCTGCGCGGCGGTGACATTGGACGCCTCGCCTCGCCAGGCATCGAGCGTGCTCTGCTGCAGCGCGCGGCCGTAGCTGAATGACAGTTGCCACGGCTGGTCGGCGCCGCGGTTCATCAGCGAAAGATGCAGCGTCGCGTCGGCCTCGCTCTGGCCGCCGGAGAGGAACGCGATTCCAGGCACTGCCGCCGGCACCCTGCGCCGCAGGCAGCGCAATGTGGCATCGGCCACCTGCTGCGGCGCGGCCTGGACCGCGCACTTCTTGCCGGCGATGACCATGTTCGGTTTCAGCACGATGCCCTCGAGATGCACGCGATGCAGGAACAGTGCATCAAACACGGCGGTCAGGGCCGCGTCCGTGACCTCCTCGCACCGTTCGATCGTATGATCGCCGTCCATCAGGACCTCGGGCTCGACGATCGGCACGATCGAGGCCTCCTGGCAGAGCGCCGAATAGCGCGCAAGCGCATGGGCATTCGCCTCGATCGCGAATCCGGTCGGAATGCCGCCCCCAATATCGATGACGGCGCGCCATTTCGCGAAGCGCGCCCCCATGCCGCGGTATTCAGCGAGTCGCTCGCGCAGCCCGTCGAGTCCTTCGGTGATCGTTTCGCCCGGGAATCCGGCCAGCACCTTCGCACCGGCATCGACCTTGATGCCGGGCAGGATGCCGCGCGCTGCGAGCAGTTCCGGGAATGGACGGCCGTCCGACGCCTTCTGCCGGATCGTTTCGTCATAGAGGATCACGCCCGATATGTGCTTTTCAGCGCCGGGGGCGGTGAACAGCAGTTCCCGGTAGGCGCGCCTCGACTCGAATGTCGATTCAAGCCTGATCTTGTCGAACCGCTTCTTGATCGTGCCCGACGATTCATCTGCCGCCAGGATGCCCTTGCCGGGTGCAACCATCGCGGCCGCGTTCGATTCGAGTGCCACTTTTTCCATGAATCCGGATCCTCCAGCGGAATGGGCAGAAGGATAGCAGAGCCCCACGGCCTACTACCCTTGCGGGCATAATAGTACTAAAATCGTACTGTATGTTTCCAGACCCTGGAGCGAGCCCATGTTGCGCATCAGCCGGCTGACCGATTATGCGACCGTCATCCTCGCCAGCCTCGGCGGCGGCAGCCTCGCGAGCGCCGCCGAAATTGCCGAGCGCACGCACATCGGGCTGCCCACGGTCAGCAAGCTGCTGAAGGAACTGCAGCACGCCGGCCTCGTGAATTCCGTGCGCGGCGCGCGTGGCGGCTACCAGCTGGCGCGTCCCGCGACTGCGATCAGCGCTGCGGACATCATCGATGCCGTCGAGGGCCCAGTCTCGCTGACCGAATGTTCGAGCGGCAGCGGCCAGTGCGGAATCGAGACGACTTGCACCGTCGGGCACGGCTGGCAGGGCGTCAGCGAGTCGATCCGCCGCGCCCTGATAGCCATCAGCCTGACCGACCTCGTCAGCCACGATGGCGAATTCCCCACGCCAGACCTGCGCCGCCCTGCGACACGCGGCGGGTGGCGGCCGCTGGTACGCGGCTGAAGCGCGCGGGCCCCGCATGACGAGCAACCAGCAGGAACTGGATTCACTGGTCGGTCGCAAGTACCGGCACGGCTTCGTGACCGACATCGCGAGCGACACCGTGCCGCCGGGCCTCAGCGAGGACGTGATCCGGCTGATATCGGCGAAGAAAGCTGAACCCGCATTCATGCTCGACTGGCGGCTCAAGGCCTACCGGCGCTGGCTCAGGATGGACGAGCCTACCTGGGCCCACGTGCATTACCCGAAGATCGATTTCCAGCAGATCTCCTACTTTTCCGCGCCGAAACAGCGGACCGACGGGCCGAAGTCACTGGATGAAGTCGACCCGAAGCTGCTCGAGACCTACGACAAGCTCGGCATACCGCTGCATGAGCGGGCGAGACTCGCGGGTGTCGCGGTCGACGCGGTCTTTGACAGCGTTTCGGTCGCGACCACGTTCAAGGATCGCCTGGCCGAGGCCGGTGTCGTGTTCTGCCCGTTCTCCGAAGCAGTCAGGAATCACCCGGAACTGATCGAGCGTTATCTTGGGACGGTCGTACCGGTCAGCGACAATTTCTACGCGACGCTGAACTCCGCCGTGTTCACCGACGGCTCGTTCGTCTATGTCCCGAAGGGCGTGCGCTGCCCGATGGAGCTGTCGACCTACTTCCGCATCAATGCATCGAAGACCGGCCAGTTCGAACGCACATTGATCATCGCTGATGAAGGGTCACACGTGAGTTACCTCGAGGGCTGCACCGCGCCGATGCGCGACGAGAACCAGCTGCACGCCGCGGTCGTCGAATTGGTCGCGCTGGACGACGCCCAGATCAAGTATTCGACGGTGCAGAACTGGTATCCCGGTGACGAGAATGGCGTCGGCGGGATCTACAATTTCGTGACCAAGCGCGGCGACTGCCGCGGGCGCAACTCGCGGATTTCATGGACCCAGGTCGAGACCGGGTCGGCGATCACCTGGAAATACCCAAGCTGCATCCTGCGCGGCGAGGGATCAGTGGGCGAGTTCTACTCGGTCGCGCTGGCCAATCACTACCAGCAGGCCGACACCGGCACCAAGATGATCCACATGGGCCGCAACACGCGGTCGACCATCATTTCAAAGGGCATATCCGCCGGGCACGGGCAGAATGCGTATCGCGGCCTGGTGAAAATCCTGCCGGGCGCCGATGGCGCGCGCAATTACACGCAATGCGACTCGCTGCTGATGGGCGAGACCTGCGGCGCGCACACTTTTCCGTACATCGAGGTCAGGAACCCGACCGCGATCGTCGAGCACGAGGCTTCGACCTCGAAGATCTCGGACGACCAGTTGTTCTATTGCCTGCAGCGCGGCATCGCCGCCGAGGACGCCGTCAATATGATCGTCAATGGCTTCTGCAAGCACGTATTCAAGGAGCTGCCGATGGAATTCGCCGTGGAGGCCCAGAATTTGCTTGCGGTCAGTCTCGAAGGAGCTGTCGGATGACCATTCTGAGCGTTCGCGACCTCAAGGTACGCGCGGGTGAGCGCCAGATACTCGACGGCGTGTCGCTCGATGTCCGTGCCGGTGAGGTGCACGCGATCATGGGACCGAATGGCTCCGGCAAGAGCACGCTGACCGGCGTGCTGGCCGGCCGGCCTGGCCTTGAGGTGATTTCCGGCTCAGCGACTTATCTCGGCCAGGACCTGCTGGCGATGCCGGCCGAGGAGCGCGCCCGCGCGGGACTGTTCCTCGCATTCCAGTATCCGGTCGAGATTCCCGGCGTCAACAATGTCTACCTGCTGAAGGCGTCGCTGAATGCGCTGCGCAAGCACCGGGGCGAACCCGAGCTCGACGCGTTTGAGTTCCTGAATCTGGTGCGCGCGAAAATCCGCGAAATGAAGATGGATGAGAGCCTGCTGAATCGCGGCGTCAATGAGGGCTTCTCCGGCGGCGAGAAGAAACGCAACGAGATCCTGCAGATGAGCCTGCTGGAACCCACACTGGCGCTGCTCGACGAGACGGATTCCGGCCTCGACATCGATGCCCTCAAGGTGGTCGCGGACGGCGTGAATGCACTGCGCTCGCCCGGGCGTGCCATCGTGATGGTCACGCATTACCAGCGCCTGCTCGATTACGTCGTTCCGGACCAGGTGCACGTGCTGGCAGCCGGGCACATCGTCAGGAGCGGTGGCCGGGAACTCGCGCTAGAACTGGAGCGTCGCGGTTACGACTGGCTCCGCGACGGACCGGCCGCCGCATGAACGCGGAGACTGTGCTGGAGCGCATCGCGGCAAGTCACGCGGGCCAGGCATCGCACATGGCTGGCGGCGCGGCATGGGCGAAGCGCCGCAAGCTCGCACTCGCACGGGTCCTGGAACGCGGCCTGCCCGACCGTCGCGACGAGAACTGGAAATACCTCGATCACGCGAAGATCGCGGAGCGCGCATTCGAACCCGCTCCGCAGGTGGCGCTGGCTGCGGAACGGATTTCTGCCTTGCAGCTGCCGCTGCCCGCGGCGCAGCGCCTGGTCCTGGTCGACGGCCACTACCAGCCGCAGTTGTCGACTGCGGGCAAGGCCGGCATCGTTGTCGACGACCTGGCGACCCTGCTCTCGACCGATCCCGCCGGCGCGATGCAATTGCTGCGCGAACCCGGGAATGACGCTGATGACCGCTACGCGCTGCTTGCAGACGCCTTTGCCGGTGGCGGCGCGGTCATCCGTGTCGACGCCGGCGCGGCGCCGGCAGAACCGCTGTACCTGCTCCACGTCTCTTCAGGGACCGTGCCGGGCGCAAGCCATGCGCGCGTCGTGGTCGAGATCGGCGCCGCTGCCAGCATTCGGCTGGTGGAGCATTTTGTTGCCATCGGCGACGCTCCCTCAATCTCGAACCTGGCGGCCGAACTCAGGATCGGCGACGGCGCGACGGTGGAGCACCTGCGGCTGCACCAGTCGGGCGGGCAATCCGCCCAGCTCGAGACCTGGGTCGTCGAACAGCAGGCGGACAGCAGTTACAGCCAGCATCTATTCGCGCTGGGCGGCCGATTGCTGCGATCAAACCTGAATCTGTCGTTGACCGGCGGCCGCGCGCAATGCCGTCTCGCGGGACTCTTCATGGTGGACGGCGAGCGCCAGGTGGACTTGTATACGCAGATTGCCCACCACGGCGTAGCGACACGAACGCACCAGAACTTCCGCGGCATCGCCTCGGAACGTGGCCGCGGCGCATTCAATGGCCGTATCGTCGTGCACCCGGAGGCCCGCGGCGCGGACGCCAGCCAGTCGAGCCGCAATCTGCTGCTGACGGAGCTCGCCGAAATCAATGCGCGGCCGCAACTCGAGATCCACACCGACGACGTGAAGTGCCGCCACGGCGCAACCATCGGCACGCTCGATCCCGCGCAGCTGTTCTACCTGCTTGCGCGCGGCCTCGACCCTGCCACGGCACGGAGCCTCCTTACATTCGCATTCTGCGAGGACATCATTGCCGGGATACCGCTGCCTGAACTGCGGCGCCCGATCGAGGAACTGGTGGTCGGCCGGCTGCCGGACCGCGACGTGATACGGAGCTTCCGGTGATGGCGGCCGTGCGCGAGTCGCGGGATGAATCCGATGTCCTGCGCGTGCGCGGCGACTTCCCCGTGCTGGCCCGCCTGGTCAATGGCCAGCCGCTCGCCTATCTCGACAATGCGGCGTCCTCGCAGGAGCCTGCCGCCGTCATCGAGGCGGTGGCCGCCTACGCCGGGACGCATCATGCGAATGTTCACCGCGGCGTCCATACGCTTTCGCATGAGGCGACGGCGCTATTCGAGGCTGCGCGGGAAAAGGCGCGGCGCTTCATCAATGCGGCGTCGACCGCCGAGATCGTCTTGCTGCGCGGCACGACCGAGGCCGTCAACCTGGTTGCGCAGGCGCATGGGCGGCCGCGGCTGCAGCCCGGCGACGAGATCATCGTGTCGTGGCTGGAGCATCACTCGAACATCGTTCCCTGGCAGCTTCTCTGCGAACAGACCGGTGCGGTGCTGCGCGTCGTGCCGATCGACCGGCGCGGAGTGGTCGATTTCGACAGCTACCTCACCATGCTCGGCCCGCGCACGCGCATCGTCGCGCTGGCACATGTGTCGAATGCACTGGGGACGATACTGCCGATCCGCGCATTCGTGGACGCGGCGCGTGAGCGCGGCATCACGACCCTGGTCGATGGCGCCCAGGCGGTTCCGCATCTCGCCGTGGACGTGCAGGCACTCGGTTGCGATTTCTACGCATTTTCCGGTCACAAGATGTACGGCCCGACGGGAATCGGCGTGCTCTACGGCCGCGAGCGGATACTCGAGGCGATGCAGCCCTGGCAGGGCGGTGGCGACATGATCCTCTCCGTCTCCTTCGCTGGCACGACCTACAACCACCTGCCCCATCGATTCGAGGCAGGCACACCCAATATCTCGGGGGCCGTCGGCCTGGGCGCGGCGATCGACTATCTCAATGCGATCGGGATGAAGCGCATTGGCCAGCATGAGCAGCAGCTCCTCGAGTACGCGACGGCGCGTCTCGCCGATGTGCCTGGCCTGGCATTCATCGGCACGGCCCCGGACAAGTCCAGCCTCGTATCATTCACGATCGAGGGCATTCATCCGCATGACCTCGGCACAGTGCTCGATTCGCGGGGTATCGCCGTGCGCACGGGCCATCATTGCGCGATGCCCGTCATGGATTACTTCGGCGTGCCGGCCACCACGCGGGCATCGTTCGGCCTCTACAACACGCGTGCCGAGATCGACGCATTGCATGAGGCCCTGCTGCTGGCGATCCGGATGTTGCGCTGATGGACCTCGCCGATCTCTACCGCGACGTCATCGTCGATCACAATCGCGCGCCGCGGAATTTCGGGCGCCTCGCGACCGCGAACCACTCTGCGGATGGCTATAATCCCTTATGCGGCGATAGGTTACGAGTCTTTCTTGAGATTACGGATGGCATCGTGCGCGACATCCGCTTCGAGGGCTCGGGCTGCGCGATCTCGACGGCCTCCGCATCTTTGATGAGCGAGGCCGTCAAGGGCAGGAGCCGTGCAGAGGTCGCCGCACTATTTGCCGGCGTGCACCGCATGTTGACCCATCCCGTTGCTGCGGCGGAAACGGAGCTCGGCAAGCTGGCGGCGCTCGCCGGCGTGCGTGAATTCCCGATGCGGGTCAAGTGCGCGAGTCTCTGCTGGCACACGCTGAATGCGGCGCTCGCGGGCAGCACTGCAGCGGTTTCCACGGAGTGAGCATGCGGCGCGCCGAACACGAACCCGTCGTCGTGCAGCGCGACGTCCGCGCGGTGATAGTCCCGGCCGGCGTCGAGGTCAAGCTTCGGACCGGCAGCGTGGGCTATGTCACGCAGTCGCTCGGCGGAAGCTTCACTGTGTACATCGAAGGCAATCTTTTCAGGATCGCCGGCGTGGACGGCGATGCAATCGGCAAGGAACCCTTGCCCCGCCCCGAATTGCCGCCGGGTGCAACCGAAGCGGATGTCAGCCGCCTGGTCTGGGACCAGCTGCGCACCTGCTTTGATCCGGAGATCCCGATCAACATCGTCGATCTCGGCCTTGTGTACGATTGCGCGATCACGACGAACGACGAAGGCACGCGCGATGTCGACATCAAGTTGACATTGACCGCGCCCGGTTGCGGCATGGGCGAAGTGCTGGTCGCGGATGTCCGCGACAAGCTGATGATCATCCCGACGATCCGCAAGGCTGCCGTCGACCTGGTATTCGACCCGCCGTGGAATCAGACAATGATGTCGGAGTCGGCGCGCCTGCAGACCGGCATGATGTGACGCTCAGCCTTCGCCGAGCGACAAGAGCGTCGCGTTGCCGCCGACCGCCGCGGTATTCGTCGTGATGGTCTGCTCGGTTGCGAAGCGCGGCAGGTAATGCGGACCGCCGGCCTTGGGACCGGTGCCCGACAGCCCGCAGCCGCCGAATGGCTGCACACCGACAACTGCGCCGATCATGTTCCGGTTCACGTAGACATTGCCGACTCTGGCGCGCAGGGCGATGCGGCGGGCCACGCTGTCGATCCTGGTGTGCACGCCGAGGGTCAGCCCGTAACCGCTGCCATTGATCTCGTCGACGATCTTGTCGAGATCGGACGCGGCATAGCGCACCACATGCAATACCGGCCCGAATACTTCCCGCTCGAGGCGCGAGATTCCGTCGATCTCGACGGCGAGCGGCGCGAAGTAATGACCGGGTCGCAGTCCCGCCGGCAACGGCGCGCGGTGCTGCCAGCGCGCGCCGGCGACGATGGCGCTGGCGTGTTCCTCAAGCGTGGCCAGTGACGCAGCGTCGATGACCGGGCCGACGTCGGTGGATAGCAGCGCGGGATCACCGACCACCAGCTGGTCCATGGCACCGGCCAGGAGCTCCAGCACCCTGGGTGCGATGTCCTGCTGCACGTAGAGCACGCGCAGCGCCGAGCAGCGCTGCCCTGCGGAGTTGAACGCCGACTGCAGTGCGTCATTGACCACCTGCTCGGGCAATGCCGAACTGTCCACCAGCATGGCGTTTTGCCCGCCGGTTTCCGCGATCAGTACCGGCAGCGGCCCGTCGCGGGCTGCCAGCGCGCGGTTGATCAGGCGCGCGGTGTCGGTGGAACCTGTGAACACGACTCCCGCGATGCGCGGATCGGCGACCAGGGCGCTGCCGACCGTGGAGCCGGGTCCGGGTACCAGGTGCAGCACGTCTCCTGGAACACCCGCCCGGTGCAGCAGGCGCACCATCGCCGCGGCGACCTGTGGCGTCTGGGCGGCGGGCTTCGCGATGACGCTATTGCCGGCGGCAAGGGCCGCCGCGACCTGGCCGGTGAAGATCGCCAGCGGGAAATTCCACGGACTGATGCAGGCGAAGACGCCGCGGCCACGCAAGCGCAGGCGGTTCGATTCGCCGGTGGGGCCCGGCAGCGCAAGCGGCTGCGCAAACTCCAGCTCGGCCCGGTGCGCGTAATAGCGCAGGAAATCGACGGCCTCGCGGACCTCCGCGATCGAGTCCGGCACGGACTTGCCGCCTTCGGTGACGCAGATCGCAATGAAGCGCGCTGCCTCCCGTTCAAGACCGGCGGCCGCTTCGCGGAGGATGGACGCGCGTTCACTCGCTGGCCTGCGGTCCCATCCAGGCTGGGCCGAGTCGGCGAGTCCCAGTGCGGTTTCCGCCAGTGCGACATCGGCCTCCGCCACTTCGCCCGCGATGCGTTCCAGGTCTGCCGGGCACATGATCTTCCGCAGGCGCCCGCTGTGCTCGCGTCCACCGACGATCGGAGCCGCGACCAGCGGTTCCGTCATCGCCTGGCGGCAGGATTCCGCCAGGCGCTGCTGATCGCGGCCGTCGGCCAGGTTGATGCCGGTGGAATTGGCGCGCTCGGATCCGAACAGCGCCACCGGCAACGGAATGCGCGGGTGTGGCCCGGGCCCAGCGGCTTCAACTTCCGCGACCGGATCGCCGACGACCTCGTCCAGCGGCAGCGACTCGTCGACGACGCGATTGACGAATGACGTGTTTGAGCCATTCTCGAGCAAGCGGCGCACCAGATAGGGCAGCAGGTCCTCGTGCGAGCCGACCGGAGCGTAGACGCGGCAGGCCAGCGCGCGGCCGGCCGGATCGGTCACCTCCGCATACAACTCCTCGCCCATGCCATGCAGGCGCTGGAATTCGAAATCGCGGCCGCGCATCGACGCGAGGTGGATGATGCTCGCGACAGTGTGCGCATTGTGTGTCGCGAACTGCGGGTAGAGCCGGCGGCTCGCGTCCAGCAGGACGCGCGCGCAGGCGAGATAACCGACGTCAGTGTTCTGCTTGCGGGTGTAGACCGGATAACCGGCCAGGCCGCGCTCCTGCGCGCGCTTGACCTCGCTGTCCCAGTAGGCGCCCTTGACGAGGCGGACATTCAGCACGCGACCGGTTTCATCGGCGCGCTTGCCCAGGTAGCGCAGCACGTCGACGGCGCGCTTTGCGTAGGCCTGCACCGCGATACCGAGGCCGTCCCATCCGGCGAGCCTCGGCTGGGCCAGCAGGCGATCCAGCAATTCCAGAGACAATTCCAGCCGGTCGGCCTCCTCGGCGTCAATCGTCAGCGCGATGCCGGCGCTGCTCGCTTCGAGGGCGAGAGTCTCGATCCGGGCGCCAAGCTCCGAAAGAACCTGCTGGCGCCTTCCGAACTCATAACGCGGATGCAGCGCGGAAAGCTTGACCGAGATACTCGGCCAGGACTCGGGCGCACTGCGGGCCTCGACCGAGGCGCCGACCGCGGCGATTGCGGCGCTGTAGGACTGCATGTAGCGCTCAGCATCCGCTGCCGTCAGCGCCGATTCGCCCAGCATGTCGTAAGTGTGGCGATAGAGGGCGTCGTCGCCGCTGGCCGCGCGCTCAAGCGCCTCATCGATGCTGCGGCCCATCACGAACTGGTGACCCATGATGCGCATCGCCTGGCGGAACGCCGCCCGTACGACGGGCTCGCCGAGCCGGGCCACGATGCGGCGCAGCACGGTCGCGGGATCGCGCAACTCACTCTCCGCCGGACGCACCAGCCGGCCGGTCAGCATGAGCCCCCAGGTGGAGGCATTGACGAACAGCGATTCGGCCTCGCCGAGATACTCGGACCACTGGCCCGTCGAAATCTTGTCGGCGATGAGCCGGTCCGCGGTCTCTGAATCCGGAATCCGCAGCAGCGCCTCCGCGAGGCACATCAGCACGACGCCTTCCTGGGACGCGAGGTGGTACTGCTGCAGGAATGCCTCGACCCCTCCGCTTCCGGCCCGGCGCCGGCGCGCCGCGGCGACCAGCTTCAGCGCATCGTCGTGGACGGCCTGGCGTTCCGGCGCCGGCAATCGCGCAAGCTCGAGCATCTCCGCGACGACCGTCGCCTCCTCGGCAAGATACAGGCGGTTGATCGCCGCTCCGGGCCGGGACTCGAACTGCCGGCCGGTCTGCAGGAATTCCATCGTTGCCGAATGACTCATGGTGGGAATTCTATCTGCCTCAGGTAATCGGCGAGTATCAGGTCGTGATCGAAAACGAGGGGCGGCGCCTTGTCCGCGCCGACGACCAGGACGCCGGCGGCATCGTCGCCGGCAGCCGGCTCGCCGGTCGCCGTCGCGATGTACACGAGGCTGACGGTGTGCCCGCGCGGATCACGCTGGGGGTCCGAGTAGATGCCGAGCAGCCTTCGGGGCGTGATGTCCAGTCCGGTTTCCTCATGCGCTTCGCGGCGTGCCGCCTGTTCGACCGTTTCGCCGATGTCGACAAAGCCGCCTGGCAGAGCGTGGCCCAGCGGTGGAAAACGGCGCTTGACCAGCACGATCGGCCTGCCGGGCCGATCCTCCAGTTCAATGATGACGTCGACCGCGAGTGCCGGCGTGCTGGGACGCGGCATCAGGCCCGATCCCCGGCGGTCCCGGGCAGGTCCGCCGCATGTGCCCGCAGGCGCTCCGCGGCCTCCGCCCCTACATAGGCCTGGATCAGCCGGCGGCCGGCGTACAGGAGCGGTATCAACGCCACCGCCATCAGCATCTTGTAGCAGTAGTTGACCGTGCCGACGGCGAGAAACAGCCCGACAGGCCAATGCTGCGGTCCGAGCACGAAGGCGATGTACAGCACGACGAAGCTGTCGACCAGCTGTGAAACCGCCGTCGAACCGGTCGCGCGCAGCCACACGAACCGCTCGCCGGTCACGCGCAGGATCCGGTGGAACACTGCGACATCGATCAGCTGCCCGATCAGGAACGCGGTGATCGAGCCCCCGATCGTCCACAGGCCCTGGCCGAAGATGCTGGCAAACGCCGCCTGCATGTCCGGGACGCCGCGCTCGCCGCCCACCGCCATCCACCAGCCCGCAGGGGCCAGCTCGATCGCGAGATAGGCGAACAGGAATGCATAGGAAATGAATCCGACTGCGAGCCAGGAGATGAAGCGGACGCCGCGCACTCCGAAATACTCATTGATGATGTCGGTCAAGATGAACACGATCGGCCAGAGCATCACGCCGGCCGTGAACGACAGCGAACCGCTCTGGCCGAACAGCCGCCAGTCGAACGGCGGCAGGCCCAGCGTGTCCTCCAGTGCGAAGATCTTGACGCCGACGAACTCCGCGATCAGCGCGTTGGTGACGAACAGACCCGACAGCGCGATGAACAGCCGCGCCGGCCTTGAAGAAAGTACGGCCCAGGGAGCATCCGGTGCGCGCCGGGCCATGTGTCAGCGCCGTCCCTGCAGCTGCCGGATCGCCCGCCGTCCGCGCTTGTCCGGCCGGCCCGGTGGAGCCGTTTCCGAGCGGCGCTCGAGCTGGCGGCGTTCGCGCGCGACGGCGCGCCGCAGCACGCTGTCGGTCGTCTCTTCGTAGCTGGCGCGGGCTTCGGTCGCCGGCCCGCGCCGCGACGGCAGTGACAGCACGATCACGGTCCAGGTATCCGGTCCGAGCGTGATATCCAGCCGGTCTCCGATCGCGACGCCACGGGCAGGCTTGGCGCGCTCGCCATTGACATGAACCTTGCCGCCGCTGACAGCCGCTGCGGCCAGTGCGCGGCTGCGATGAAATCGCGCGCACCAGAGCCAGCGATCGATCCGGTGCCTGCCGCCTGCCGCATCCGCCACCCTGTTTTCCCTGCTCACCCACCCTCCCCGGCCTGCGGATTATACGGGGCGGCACGCGGCCGGCCGCTATAATCCGGCGCTGGCGCACACCGGCGGAACATCATGGATCAGGCACTGCTGCGGCGACTGGAATCGCAGTCCGCTGAACTCGAACGCAACGGCCTTTACAAGCGCGAGCGTGTCATCGCTTCGGGTCAGGGGCCTGTCGTGCGACTCGAGGACGGTCGCGAGGTCATCAATCTCTGCGCCAATAACTATCTCGGCCTCGCCAATCATCCGGAACTGCGCCGGGCGGCGCACGAGGCGCTTGACCGCTATGGGTATGGCATGGCCTCGGTGCGCTTTATCTGCGGGACCCAGACGGTGCACAGGGAGCTCGAGCAGCGCCTGTCCTCGTTTCTCGGCACGGACGAGACGATCCTGTATTCGTCCTGCTTCGACGCGAATGGCGGCCTGTTCGAGACCCTGACCGACGATCAGGATGCAATTATTTCCGACGCGCTGAATCACGCCAGCATCATCGACGGTATCCGCCTCTCAAAGGCGCGGCGGCTGCGTTACGACAATGGAGACATGAGCCAGCTCGAAAAGCACCTGCAACAGACGCAGGACGCGCGCACAAGGCTCGTCGTGACGGACGGCGTATTTTCCATGGACGGCACGATCGCGAAGCTGCGCGCCATCTGCGATCTTGCGGAGCGCTATACGGCATCGGTCATCGTCGACGATTCACACGCAACCGGGTTCATGGGCGCGACGGGCCGCGGCACGCACGAGCACTGCGGCGTCATGGCTCGGGTCGACATCCTGACCGGAACACTCGGCAAGGCGCTCGGCGGCGCGAGCGGTGGCTTCGTGTCCGGGCGCGCGCCGGTGATCGGGTGGCTGCGGCAGAGATCCAGGCCGTACCTGTTCTCGAATACGATCGCCCCGGTCGTCGCGGCGACCACGCTGCACGTGCTCGAGATGCTCGAGACGACGCCCGGGCCGCGTCTGCAGCTCAGGGACAATGCGGCCTGGTTTCGCGACAAGCTGACCGCGCTGGGATTCCAGATTCCGGACGGCGAGCATCCGATCATTCCGGTGATGCTGGGCGATGCGACACTTGCCGGGCGCATGGCGGAGCGGCTGCTGGAACTCGGCGTCTACGCAATCGGCTTCTCCTATCCGGTCGTGCCGATGGGCAAGGCCCGGATCCGTACGCAGATGTGCGCCGGCCATTCACGCGATCAGCTCGAGTCGGCGGTCGCGGCGTTTGCACAGGCCGGCCGGGAGCTCGGCATCATCAAGGGTTGAGGTCCATATGAAGGCATTGATCAAGTTGCGCCCGGAACCGGGTATCTGGATGGGCGAGCTGGCAAGGCCCGCGACCGGTCCCAATGACGTCCTGATCCGGATGCGCAAGACCGCAATCTGCGGCACGGACATTCACATCTACCAGTGGGACGCCTGGGCGCAGCGCACGATCCCCGTGCCTATGCAGGTCGGCCACGAGTATTGCGGTGAGATCGTCGAGCTCGGCAGCGAGGTGCGTGGTCTTTCGATCGGCGATCGCGTGTCCGGCGAGGGGCATATTACCTGCGGCCACTGCCGCAATTGTCGTGCCGGGCGCCGGCACCTGTGCCGCAATACGCTAGGCGTCGGCGTCAACCGGCCAGGCTGCTTCGCCGAGTTCATGGTGCTGCCGGCGGCCAATGTGTTCCGGCTGCCGGCTGCGATCACCGATGAAATCGCCGCGATCCTCGATCCATTCGGCAACGCGACGCACGCGGCGCTGTCATTCAACATGGTGGGCGAGGACGTGCTGATCACGGGCGCCGGCCCGATCGGCATCATGGCGGTCGCGATTGCGCGCTTCATCGGCGCGCGCCACGTCGTCATCACCGACGTCAACGACTACCGGCTCGCGTTGGCACGCAACATGGGCGCGACGAAGGCGCTCAACGTGTCGCGCGAGTCCATCGACGATGCGATGCGTGATCTGGGTATGGAAGAGGGATTCGACGTCGGACTCGAGATGTCAGGGAATGCGTCGGCGTTCAAGGACATGCTGCGCGTCATGCACCACGGCGGCAGCATTGCCATGCTCGGCATTCCGCCGGGGGAAATGTCCATCGACTGGAACCAGGTGATCTTCAAGGGCCTGATGATCAAGGGCATCTACGGCCGCGACATGTTCGAGACCTGGTACAAGATGTCGAGCATGCTGCAGAGCGGTCTCGACATCCGCCCGGTTATCACCCACCGTTTTTCTGCGGACGACTACCAGAGCGCTTTTGAGAAGATGGGCAGCGGTCAGTCCGGGAAGGTGATCCTGGACTGGGTCGCCTGATTTCAGTCGACGCCGCAACTGCAGAGGTAAACCGGCCGCCCCTGTGCCGCCAGCGCCAGCAGGCCGCGGACTTCCGACATCGCGGAACCAAGCCCCGGCAGCTGCAGGCGCCGTGGCGCGACCGACCTGACCAGCCACGCGGCCGCCACGCGCAGGCGCATCGCAATCGCATCGCGCCATGACATGCTGCGCTCGACCCAGATGACGCCGTAGCCCTTCTCGAGTCCGGCCAGTTTCGCAGCCTCCGCGATCGCCTCGTCCACGTCGCCCAGCTCATCGACGATTCCCGCCGCGTGGGCGTCGGCGCCGGTCCAGACCCGCCCCTGCGCGAGGCTATCGATTTCCTCGGGCCTGCGGCCGCGCGCGCGCGCGACCCCGTCCACGAATGACCGGTAGGCGTGCTCGACGCTCGCCTGTATGATCTGGCGCGCCTCGTCGCCAAGCTCGCGATCGAGTTCGGCGGCGCCGGCAAGATCGGTCGTGCCGAAGCCGTCACTGGTGATGCCGATTTTTGCAAGCGTGCGCTGGAAGGTCGGGATCACCGCATAGACGCCGATCGAGCCCGTGATGGTGGTCGGGGCAGCGAAGATTCGATCCGCGTCCATCGCGATGTAGTAGCCGCCCGAGGCAGCGACCGTCGCCATCGACGCGACCACCGGCTTGCCGGCGGCGACCAGGGCCGCGACTTCGCGGCGGATCACTTCCGACGCCATGACGCTGCCGCCGGGGCTGTCTATGCGCAGCACGACCGCCGAGTAATCCTCGTCCTCCCGCGCGTCGCGAAGCTGCGCGGCCAGCGTATCGCCACCGACGAGACCCGGCGGCTGTTCGCCATCCAGGATTTCACCCGACGCGACGATGACGGCGACATTCTGGTCTTCAGAACCCGTCAGGGCCTCGTCGGAACGAACGATGGACAGGTACGGATGCCAGTCGACTGCCTTGTAGCTGCCGGTATCCTCGTCCTCGCCGGCCACTGCGGCCACGATCTTTTCGAACTCCTCGCGCGTCTTCAGGCCGTCTACCAGCCCGCGCGCCAGGGCGTACTGCGCAAGATCGCCACCGGTCGCCCGCACGCCGGCAGCCGCCTCGTCCGAATAGGCCTGGATCAGCCCGGGTTCGAGGCCACGCGCAGCGGCGACATCCGCCTTGTAGCTGTCCCACAGGGCGCCGACCCAGATCCTGGCGTTCTCGCGATCCTCACGCGACATGTCGCTGCGGGTCCACGTGTCCGGCCCCGACTTGTGGCTTCCCATCTTGAAGACATTGACGTCGACGGCAAGCTTGTCCACGGCGCCGCGCAGATAGCTGCGGTAGTACGCATACCCGTCCAGCAGCACGAATCCGAATGGGTCGAGATAGACCTCGTCGGCCTGTGCCGCGAGATAGTACTGGCGCTGCGTGAACATCAGCCCGTGCGCGTAGACCTTCTTGCCTGATTCGCGAAACCAGCGAATCGAGCGCGCCAGGTCCTGCAATGCCGGCAGGCCGGCGCGGTCGAGGCCTTCGAGATTGAGCACCAGCGCGCGAATGCGGTCGTCGTCGCGCGCATGGTCGACGACATCGATGAGGTCGCGAAGCCGGGTTTCCCGCTCGTCTTCGCCGAAGGCGTCGGCCAGCGCCCGCTCGAGCGGATCTCCCGACTCTTCCTCGACGATGCGTCCCAACGGCGCCAACTCGAGCGCCGCGCTGCGCGGAACGATCGGCAGCGTCGTGTGGCTCACGGCCAGGAGCGCGCCGAACAGGATCAGCAGGAGGACGAGGTGCAGGACCTTGCGCAGGCCGTCAAGGGCATACAGCAGGCCCTTCAGGAACGCACCAATGCCGCGCAGCAGGCCCATGATCAGGTGCTCAGCTTTTCCTCGATGCGTGCGGACTTGCCGGAGCGCGCGCGCAGATAGTAAAGCTTGGAGCGGCGCACTTTGCCGCGACGCTTGACTTCAACGGAGGCGATCGACGGGCTGTGCGACTGGAACACGCGCTCGACGCCCTCTCCGTGCGAGACCTTGCGCACCGTGAATGAGCTGTTGAAGCCGCGGTTCTTGCAGGCGATTACCACCCCTTCGTAGGCCTGGATGCGCTCGCGATCGCCCTCGCGGACCTTGACCTGGACGACCACGGTATCGCCGGGCCCGAAGTCCGGCAGCTTGCGGCTCATCGTGCGTGATTCCAGTTCCTGAATGATCTTGTTCATGGGTTGATTCCCGATTCCAGCTTGTTTCCAGTCACCTTCACTCACCGCGGCGGATCGATCCCTGCCTCGGCACAGAATTCGTACAGCAGCTCGCGCTCCTCGCCGGACAACGCACGCGTCGCGAGCAGGTCCGGCCGCATCCGCCAGGTCCGGCCCAGCGACTGCTTCAATCGCCAGCGCCTGATCTCGGCGTGGTTTCCACCCTGCAGCACCCCGGGCACGCGGTGGCCTTCCCAGGTCTCCGGCCGCGTGTACTGCGGCCAGTCGAGCAGTCCGTCCCCGAAGGAGTCCTGCGCCGCCGATTCCGCCCCACCCAGCACGCCGGGCAACAACCTGGCGACAGCATCGATGACCACGAGCGCGGGCAACTCGCCGCCCGACAGCACATAGTCGCCGATCGACAACTCCTCGTCGATCAGTTGATCGACGATGCGCTGATCGATGCCCTCGTAACGCCCCGCGACCAGCATCATGCCCTGCAGGCCCGCCAGGCGCCGCGCCGCCTGCTGCGTGAATGGCCGGCCTTGCGCGGACAGGCCAATCACCGGCGAGCCCTCCGGCAAGCGCCCTGCGCAGGCGCGAATCGCGCCCGCGAGCGGCTCGACCTTCATGACCATCCCTGGCCCGCCGCCGTAAGGACGATCATCCACGGTCCGGTGCGGATCCGTCGCGAGCAATCGCGGGTCTTCCGTACCGACCCTGATCACGCCCCCTGCCAGTGCCCGTCCCACGACGCCAACCGCGAGACCGGTCCGGATCATTTCCGGGAACAATGTGACGACTTCTATGTGCATCTAGAAATCGGGGTCCCAATCGACCGTAATGCGCCTGCGCCCGAGATCCACGTTCGGCACATGACGCGAAACCATCGGCAGCCAATGCTCGCGTTCACCGATCACGACCATGACGGCGTTGGCACCGGTGTCGAGAAAATGGTCCACGCGCCCGAGCACATGGCCCTCCAGATTCACGACCTCGAGCCCGACCAGGTCTGCCTGGTAGTACTCGCCTTCTTTCAGCGCCGGTAATTGGTGACGCTCGATCCACAATTCCTGCCGGGCCAGCGCCGCTGCCTGGTCACGGTCATCGATACCCTTCAGCCGCGCAACCAGGCCCTTGCCATGCCGGCGACCCTCGAAATGCGTCAGGTCGCGGTGTCCGCCGCCCGGGAGATCAGCCCGCCATATCGGGAATGCCAGGATCTGTTCCGGCGGCACCGTGTAGGACATGATCTTGACCCAGCCGCGGACACCGAAGGGTCCCGTAATACGGCCCAGGTCGATCCGGCCATCTGCCGGTCCGGTCGCTCGCGACGGTGTCTCCGCCATGCGGCGACCGTCGCGCGGCGATCAGGCCGCCGCCTGCTTGCGGACCGCCGTCACGAGCGTGCGCACGCGATCCGACATCTTGGCGCCCGTGCCGGTCCAGTAGTCGATTCGCGCCAGGTTGAGCTCGACCTTCTGGTCCTTGCGGCGGGCCACGGGGTTGAAGAACCCGACCTGCTCCAGCACCAGCCCACCCTGCCGCTTGCGGCTGTCCGTGACGACGACGTGGTAGAACGGCGCATTCTTGCCGCCACGGCGCGTCAGTCGAATCGTCACCATCGGATGAATTCCTCGCAGCCCCGGAGCCGTCGGGCCCCGTCAAAGAGCCGGGCATTCTACTCAAATCATGCGGGCAATGAAAGGCTTACGCGGGCCTCCGGGCCGCTAGTTTCCGCGCGGTCCGTGACCGCCGGGTTTGCGCCCGGTAAGGCCGCGCAGCATGCGGGCAAGACCGCCACCCTTCATCTTTTTCATGACCTTTTCCATCTGCTGCTGCTGCTTCAGCAGGCGGTTGACTTCCTGGACCTGGACCCCGGATCCGGCCGCAATGCGCCGCTTGCGTGAGCCGTCAATGATTCCCGGGCGCCGCCGCTCAGCCGGGGTCATCGAGTCGATGATCGCGATCTGGCGCCGGATCGACCGGTCGTCGACCTGGGCGAGTGCACCCGGCGGCAGGGCCTGTGCGGGCAGCTTGTCGGCCAGCGCCGCCATGCCTCCCATCTGCTTCAGCTGGCCAAGCTGTTCGCGCAGGTCGCTGAAGTCGAAGCCGCGACCCTTGGTCAGCTTTTCAGCAAGCCGCCGGGCCTGATCCTGATCGACGCCTGCCTGGACCTGCTCGACCAGCGACAGCACATCGCCCATGCCGAGGATGCGCGATGCCACGCGTTCCGGGTGAAAGACCTCGAGTGCGTCGACTTTCTCGCCGACACCGAGGAACAGGATCGGCTTGCCCGTCACATGGCGAACCGACAGTGCCGCACCGCCGCGCGCGTCGCCATCGGCCTTGGTCAGGATCACGCCGGTCAGGGCGAGCGCGGAGTCAAACGCGCGGGCGGCATTGACGGCATCCTGGCCCGCCATGCTGTCGACGACGAAAAGCCTCTCGGTGGATGCGATGCCGCCGTCGATCGCCTGCACTTCGGCCATCATTTCCTGGTCCACGTGCAGGCGTCCGGCAGTGTCGATGATGACGACATCGTGCACGTGACTGCGTGCATGGGCGAGCGCTGCAACCGCGATATCGACGGGACCCGCGCCCGCGGGCGCCTCGAAGTAATCGGCACCGACCTGGCCGGCGAGTCGTGCAAGTTGCGTCATCGCCGCCGGCCGGTAGATGTCGGTGCTCGCGAGCAGTGTGCGCTTGCGATGCTGCTCAACCAGGTGGCGCGCAAGTTTCGCCGCAGTCGTGGTCTTGCCGGCGCCCTGCAACCCGGCGAGCAGGATGACGACGGGAGGCTGGGCACGCAGGTTGAGACCGCGGCCCGGCTCGCCCATGACCCGGGTCAGTTCCTCGTGGATGATGCTGACGAAGGCCTGCCCCGGCGTCAGGCTCCGTGTGACCTCGGCGCCGACGGCGCGCGCGCGCGCGGCATCGATAAAAGCCTTGACGACCGGAACCGCGACGTCCGCTTCGAGCAGCGCCATTCGCACCTGGCGCAGCGTGTCGGCAATATTGTCTTCGGTAAGGCGGCCCCGCCCGCGCAGCGAGTTGACGGCCTGTCCGAGGCGCGCGGCAAGCGTATCGAACATCCGGAAGGTAACCTGGCGGCGCCGGCCGCAAAATCATGCTGCCGCCGATTATAGGGCCGCACCTGTACAATGACCGCACGCGATCGCGGAGCCATTCTTGCGCGGATTTATCGTAATCCTTCTCTACCTCGCCGCTGTCGCTGCGGCACTGCATGCGGCCCGGCGCGGCGGTGGCCCGCCCGCATGGCGCGAGCCGGCCCTGTTCATTGCGGGCTCCGCATGGATCGCCCACGCGCTATGGCTCGCCGCAGCCATTCAACCCATCGGCCTCGCTGCAATGGGCCTCGCCGACAGCGCGTCGCTGCTGGGGCTGGTCATCGGCGCCGGCGGCCTGCTGGCCCTGGTCTCACGTCGCTATCGGGTGGTCGCCGCGATCGTACTCGGGCTTGCGGCGCTTCTTGCGGCGGGCACCGGCAGCATTCCGGATCAGCGCGAAATAACTGCGCCGGGCTGGCCGCTCGCGACGCACGTGGTGCTGGCGATGGGAGCGGCCGGAATGTTTGCGATCGCCTTGGTGCTGGTCGTCCTGCTGGCCGCGCAGAACAGCCAGTTACGGAGCAAGCGGCCCGCAAACTGGCTGGGGTCCTTGCCGCCGGTCGAGAGCCTGGAACACGCATTATTTTCAGTGATCGGTACCGGCATGGCCGCACTGACCATGGCAATCCTGGCGGGCCTCCTGTTCGTGACCGACCTGTTCCAGCAGCACCTGGCGCACAAGGCGATTCTTGCGCTGACAGCCTGGGTGATTTTCGCCGTGCTGCTGATCGGCCGCTGGCGCTTCGGCTGGCGCGGTCGCAAGGCGGCCGCCTACACCATCGCGGGCTTTGTCGTGCTGACGCTCGCTTACTTCGGCAGCAAGTTCGTTCTCGAGATCCTGCTGGGGCGGCACTGGGGTTGAACGCGTGAGCGGCCTGGCGGCAATTGCGCTGCTGATACTGACCGCCCTGCTGGAAGTCGCGACGCCGACCTTGCGCTCGAGGCGCCTGCCGGCGCGACGCCCCGGTGACGGCGCCCAGTTGCGCCTGCGCCGCAGATTTGCCACCGAGTCGCGCCGTGCGCGCCGCGCTGCCTGGCTGCTGCGAATTACCCTGCTTGCGGCGCTGGTCGCCTGCGTATTTTTTGCACCGACCGAAATCCGGATGACGCTCGCGCTGCTCGTCGTCGCTGGGCTCGCGCTCCTCTCCGCGCTGGCGGGCGGCGGCGCCCTGCGACGGCCCGGCATGCTGAGCAGGCTCGCCGCCGCCACGATGCTCTGGTTGCTGGCGCCGTATTTCCTGCTGCTGCCTTCGGCCCGCAAGGGTCAGGCTGCTGCGCGACGCGACCCCGACGAGACCATCGCCGACATCGCCGATGCACTTGCCAGCGAATCGGCGGAGCGCCAGCTGATGGTGGAGGCGCTACTGGACCTCGAGCGCCGCAGCGTCGACGACGTCATGGTGCCGCGCAGCGAGATCGAGGGCATCGATATCTCGGCGGACTGGGACGACATCGTCGCCTTGCTGAAACGCACCCAGCACACGCGCATGCCCCTGTTCGAGGGAGACCTGCAACGGGTTCTGGGCATCGTCCACATGCGGCTCGTTGCCAATGAAATTGCCGCCGGCCGCCTGACGCGGGAGCGGCTGCGCGAAATTGCCGGGCAGCGGGAAACGCTGTTCACGCCGGAAGGCACGACGCTCCACGCGCAACTGCTGCGCTTTCGCAGGCTGCGCCGGCGCATCGCATTCGTCGTCGACGAGTACGGAGACGTGCGCGGACTGGTCACGCTCGAGGACATCCTCGAGGAGGTGGTCGGTGAATTCACGACCCAGCCGGCGATGCCGCGCCTCGACTTCAGTGCGCGGCCGGACGGCAGCTATGTCGTGCCGGGCGGCGTAACGCTGCGCGCGGTCAACCGCGCGCTCGAACTGAGCCTGCCCACCGACGGTCCGCGCACGCTTTCCGGTCTGATCGTCGAGCACCTCGAGGCCATACCCGAGCCCGGTGCCAGGCTCACGCTCGGCGGACACACGATCGAGGTCCTGCAAGTCGCCGACAATGCCGTGCGCACGGCCCGCATCCTGCCATCGCCCGCCGGCGGCGACGGTTGAATTCAGCGCAGGGCCGCGAGCGCCTCCGGCAGCCTCGCAGCCGCCACCACCTCGATTCCCGTGACCGGCTGTCGTGGCGCATTGGCCTGCGGCACGATTGCGCGGCGGAAACCGTGCTTGGCGGCTTCCCGCAATCTCTCCTCGCCAAAGGGCACGGGCCGGATTTCCCCGGTCAGGCCGAGCTCGCCGAATACCACCAGTTCCTTTGGCAGCGCCGCCCCGCTCATGCTCGAGGAAATTGCCGCGACCACCGCGAGGTCGGCTGCGGTCTCGGCGAGGCGCACTCCGCCGACGACATTGACGAAGACATCGTGTGAATGCAGCGCAATGCCCGCATGCCGGTGCAAAACCGCGAGCAGCAGTGCCACGCGATTGGCCTCGAAGCCGGCCGCGACGCGGCGCGGATTCGCCGCATGGCTCGGGTCTACCAGCGACTGGACCTCGATCAGCATCTGCCGCGTGCCTTCGCGGGCCACGGTCACGACCGAACCGGGAACCGGGTCGGTGCCGCGTGACAGGAAGATTGCAGAAGGATTCCTGACTTCGCGCAGGCCCTGCTCGTCCATGGCGAACACGCCGATTTCATTGACTGCGCCAAAGCGGTTCTTGACCGCGCGAATGACGCGGAAACGACTGCCGGAATCACTCTCGAAATAGAGCACCGTGTCCACCATGTGCTCGAGCACGCGGGGGCCTGCGATGACGCCTTCGCGTGTCACATGACCGATCAGCAGAACCGCCGTGCCCGAGGCCTTGGCATGGCGCACCAGCCGCGCCGTCGATTCCCGCAACTGCGTCACGGCGCCTGGCGCCGCCTCCACGTCCCCGACGGACATGGTCTGTATCGAGTCGATGACCAGCACGCGGGCGCCGGATCGCACGCATTCTTCGAGAATGCGCTCGACACCGGTCTCAGAGATGAGTGAGAGCGCGGGCCCTGCCACCGCGAGCCTTCTGGCGCGCTCCGCAACCTGCCGCACGGATTCTTCGCCCGTCGCGTACAGCACGGGGACGTTGGCAGATATTGCGGCGGCACACTGCAACAGCAGCGTGGACTTGCCGATTCCGGGATCGCCGCCGATCAGCGCCACCGAACCCGCGACCAGGCCGCCACCCAGCACGCGGTCGAATTCACCGTAACCGGTGCCGAGCCGGTCGCCATCCCCCGCGGCAATCTGCCCGATCGGCTCTGCCGGGGAAGAAACGACTGCCAGGGCTCCCGACTGGCCCGCCCGCGGCTTCCGGGGCGAGTTGAAGGCCGACATCGTGTTCCATTCGGCGCAGGACGGACACTGGCCCTGCCAGCGGGGCGCATCGGCGCCGCAGGCCGAGCAGACAAACACGGTGCGTGGCTTTGGCATCGCTGCGGTCCGGCCGGGGGGAGCGGCGATGCTAGCATGCAGGATCCGGCGGCTGGCGGCCGTTTGGACTGCGGCCCAGGTCGCGAATTGGCCTATAACACTTTGAAAATCCGGCGAAGACAGTACCGGCGGGCGGCATGCCCGTTTATGATTCGTGGATGTTAGGACTTACGGGTCGGATGGCGCATGCCTGACGAATCCAGTTTCGGTCGCTGGCTGCGCAACCGATCCGCTCCGCCGGGTCTGGGGCGCGGCGCAGCCGCGCGATCCATGGGCACCCCGCCCGCAGCTACCCAGCGCGAAGGAAAAGCGCGCCCAACGCCGGGTTTTGCCATGCGCCCGGGCCAGGTATTCCATCATTACCGTCTGCAGCAGCAACTCGGACGCGGGGCGACGGCGACCGTCTACAAGGCGACTGACGAGACGAACGGCAACGTCGTCGCGCTCAAGATGCTCACCCTCGCCGACGACTGGCCCGAGGATCTGTTGGCGGAGGCCAAGCTCAGGCTGTTGCGTGAGGCCGATGCGGCGGGCGGTCTTGCGCACCCGGACATCGTCGAGGTCCGCGAGTCCGGTGAGCACAACGGACTCGTGTACCTGGCAATGGAATACGTCGAGGGCGTCAATCTCGGCATGCACGCAATGGAGGGCAAGCTGCTGCCGCCCCGCATGGTCGCTGATATGTGCGCACGAGTCGCCGATGCCCTGTACTTCGCGCATCAGCGCGGCGTCATTCATCGCGACATCAAGCCGGCCAACATCGTGTTCGACCAGCAGAACCGGCGCGTCCGTGTCATGGATTTCGGCGTGGCCCGGCTCGAGAACAGCCGCGCGACACGCACCGGCATCATCCTCGGTTCGCCCTCCTACATGGCACCCGAGCAGCTCGATGCACGGCCCGTCACGGCGCAATCGGATATTTTTTCGCTGGGCGTCACGCTGTTCCAGTTGCTGACCGGCATGCTGCCATTTCGCTCTGACTCGATACCCGGACTGATGCAGAAGATCTCGACCGATCCGCACCCGCCACTGCGTGCCGTGCGGCCCGACCTGCCGGAAACCTTGTCGGCGATCATCGACCGCGCACTGGAGAAAGACCCTGATTCGCGCTACCGCAGCGGCGCCGAAATGGCCCAGGCCCTGCGCGACTGCTCACGCACCATAGATCCGGCATTGCGTTGATGGGTCGTTACGTATCCCTGCGAAATCGCGTGCAGGCCGTCGGTTTGACCGACACCGGCAAGGTGCGCGAGCACAATGAGGACTCGATCTCCTGGGACGCGGACATCGGGCTCTTCGTGCTCGCAGACGGCATGGGTGGCTACAACGCGGGCGAGGTCGCGAGCGGCATTGCCGTCAAGACCATCGTGAACCTGGTGCGCGAGGCATTTGCGGGCCAGGAATTGGAAGGAGTGGACAAGGTCACGGGTCTGCGCCGCCCGAGCATCATCCTGCGCGATGCGATTGCCCGGGCCAACAAGATCATCCACCAGACCTCGAAGTCCCAGAGCCAGTGCGAGGGCATGGGTACGACCGTGGTGGCGGCCTTGTTCCACGATAACCGCGTCGTGCTGGCCCACGTCGGGGACTCACGCATGTACCGGCTTCGCAAAGAGGCTTTTGAACAGCTGACGATGGACCATTCGCTGCTGCAGGAGCTGGTCGACCGGGGATTTTACTCACCCGAGGAGGCGCAGCGCGCCACCAACAAGAATTACGTCACGCGGGCGCTGGGAGTCGAGCCCACCGTGGATGTCGAAGTGCACGAATACCCGGTTGAGCCGGGGGATTGGCTGGTACTTTGTTCCGACGGCCTCACAGATATGGTAGAGGACGAGGATATTCACTTAACAATCAGTACTTTCGGCGCTAATCTTGACACTGTCGCTAGGCAGCTGGTGCAGCTGGCCAATGACAGTGGCGGCCGAGACAACATCTCGGTCGTGCTGGCGCAGGTGGTCGAACTTTTCCCCGCGCGGCGGGGCATACTTGACAGAATATTGGCCTGGTTCGGGTAACGGGCAGCGAGGGAGTCTATGGCGCGCCTGATATTGAGTCTTGATGGCCAGGTACTGGCCGAATACAACATGACCAAGGAGCGGTACACCGTCGGCCGCCTGCCGGACAATGACGTGCGCATCGACAATGCCGCCGTTAGTGGTCATCACGGCCTGATCATCAACATCCTGAACGACTCCTTCCTCGAGGACCTCAACAGCACAAACGGCACCTACGTCAATGGCAAGCTCATCAAGAAGCATGCCCTGACCCATGGTGACGTCATCACCATCGGACACCATCATTTGCGCTTCGTCGACAGCCAGGTCGAAAGCTCGGATCAGGACGAATTCGAGCGCACGCTGGTCATCCAGCCTGGCCAGGTCAACGAAAGCCGCCTGAAGGCTGCTTCTGATGCCGCAGCCGCGGCGGCGGCAGCCGCTGCGCCAGCGCATGTGGCGACGGCAGCGCCCGCGGCGCCGTCGGGTTTCGGCGAGAAACCACCCCCGTCACGTCCCGCCAAGCTGCAGGTGCTGTCCGGCCAGTTCGCCGGGCGCGAACTGGAGCTTGCCAAGACCCTGACCACGCTCGGCAGGCCCGGAGTGCAGGTGGCCGCGATCAGCCGACGTGCGGACGGCTACTATGTCGTGCACGTCGAGGCCAGCAAGCCCGGCGATTTTCCGCTGGTCAACGGCCAGCCGATCGGTCCGCAGGCGCGCCGGTTGCATGACAACGACGTCATCACGCTCGCCGGCGTCAAGATGGGCTTTTTCGACGGCTGAGCCCCGTGCCTGTTAGGCCACCAGCTGCCAGGCCAGCGTCATCTGGCACACGAATGCCGCTGCAAAGGTGAGCGTGCGCAGCCAGGGCATGCCGAACGCATAGACGACGGCATGCGCGAGCCTCGCCCAGAAATACACCGTGCACGCGAGCACGGTTGCCTGATTCGAGATCCCGGTCGCATCAGCGACCAGCACCAGGGTCGCAAACACGACCAGATTCTCGACCGCGTTGCCATGGGCGGCCTGCAGGCGCTGGGCCCAACGCGCCTGCGGCTTGGGATTCTCCGGATAACCGACCGCATCCGTGATCCCGCGCACCGCCGTCCTGTTGAGGATGTACGGCACCCACAATAGCGCCGTCAGCACGGTCACCATCACCAGATAATTCAGTTCGATTGTCATGATCCGTCCCCCTGATATCACTTCGCTGAGAAAAGACCGGCCAGGCCAAACAAGAGAATGCCGGTCGCGCCGGCCAGGCTGATGCTGCGCTGCCAGCCGCGCCCCTGCAAGGCAGCCCCCAGCAGCGAACCGGAAAACGCGAGCGCGAGCTGCACGGACAGGCTGCCAAGAAACAGGCCAAGCGCAAGCCAGGCGGCGGTTGCGAGCGAACCGGCCAGCGGCAGCTGCGGCACGAATCCTGCGAAAACTACCAGCGTCAACGGGTTGACAAGTGTCAGCAGAAACGTCGGCAGCATCGCTCCCGCAGCGCGCGGCGCGGCCGGACTACCGTCCCGCGCCGCCACCGATCTCAACATCATCGAGATCGAAAATCCGATCAGCACGGCCGCTGCGCCGATACGGATCGCCGTCGCCTGAGCCACGAGCAGCGGCAGGATCAGCGCACCCGCCGAAAAGGCGAGCAGCGCGTAAACGAGATCCGCGAGCGCAGCGCCGAGTGCCGCATGGCAACCTGGCCGCAGGCCGCGGCTGGCCGCCGTACCAATGATCAGGAGCGCGATCGGCCCGATCGATGCCGCGACCGCAAGGCCGAATGCCGCGGACTTGAGGAATGCCCCGCCCATCGCATTCGTGCCGCGCTTGGCGTGCCTAGCCGGCAGGGGCTGGTCGCCGTGCGAGTTCAAGGGCGAGGACCACCCAGTACCCCAGGAGCACCAGCCAGCTCAAGGCAAACAAACGGAAACGCCAGAGCACGTCATTCGAGCCAAGATGAATCGAACTGTGCAGCAGGCGAAGACCCACATAGGCCCAGCCGAACGCGACCAGCAGGGCGCCCGAGAGCCCGGCCGCAAATGCAAACGCCGTGCCGGCATAGAAAAGAATCGGCGCCTCATAGAGATTCACCAGATGCCGCGATACGACCGCCACCTCCTCGGGTTCACCGTCTCCCCGATAGATCTTGTAGAAGCGCGGATCGACCTGGCGCCGTCTGACCGCGCGCCAGCGCAGGGCGCCGAGCCGGAACGCGACGAACATTGTCAGCGCAAACAGCGCAAATGCAGGCCAGAGAATTGTCATGGCGGCATCCCCTCGTCGGTCAGCCGTGGGTGATCGGCTTGTTGCTGAACAGGAATTCCTTGAGCTCCTTCGATAATGCGGGATCATGGCGCCGGATCCACTCGAGGACCATCGCCGCGTGTTCCTTCTCCTCGTCGCGGTTGTGGGTGAGTATCGCCCGCAGATCCTTGTCCTTGCAGGCGTCGGCTCGCTGGTTGTACCAGTCGACCGCTTCCAGTTCTTCCATCAGCGAGACGATTGCACGGTGCATGTCGCGGGTTTCGTCCGACAGCTCTTCGACGGGCTCATGGTATCCGACACTCGACATTGAAAATCTCCTTAGCGGAACAGCGACCCGAAATCATGATCCGGCCGGTAGCCGAGTCCTTCGATCGCCTTGTCCACAACATAGACACGGTCGATCGACTCCGGCAACTCCCAGCCGCGGCGCGCGAATTCGGACTGGGCCCAGGGATGATGCGCCAGCACGATACCCCCGGCCGCGGATAGCAGGCCCTCGCAATCGGTGACTGCAAACGGGGAATGGGCCGAGACATTGAAGATCTCGAATCCCGCAAGCCCGGGCGCGAGTGCCAGCTCATGCGCCTGCGCGACGTCCGCGGCGTCGACGCCCCGATAGAGCCGATAGATCGCAACAAGGCGCGGATGCTCGGAAAAGCAGCGCGACATCCTGAGGCTGACGCAAGTCATGCCGCCGCGCGCCGCTTCAGCGCAGATCTCCTCGGCCGCAAGCTTGGTCTCATCGTAGATGTCGCGGGGCTGGGGCTGCAGTTCTTCCGTGACCCACACCGCTTCCATCCCGGCGGGCACGAGGGCGTGACCATACAGCGAGGTCGTGCTCGTGTAGACAAAGCGGCTGATGCCGGCCTCACCGCAGGCGGCGAGCAGGCGCCTCGTGCCTTCTACATTGGTATGGCGAAAATCTTCCGTTGAGCGAATTCCCAGATCCGGTGCGTGCAGGGACGCAGTGTGCAGCACGGCATCAACACCGGCGCAGGTCGCGGCGAGCAGCCGGGAATCGCAGATATCGCCGACAACCGAGGTCAATGGCCCTGGCCGCTGATCCAGGCCGACCACCTGGTGCCGCAGGGCAAGCCGGGCGCTGATCGCGCCACCGATGCGCCCGGAAGAACCTGTGACCAGCACGCGCATGAGCGGGCTAGCGCAGGTCGAAATGCACGCGTTCGCCGACGCGGCAGACGAGTTCGTAGGGAATGGTGCCGGCCGCTGCCGCCACTGTCTCGACGGGAACGCCGTTCCCCCACAGCACGACCGGGTCGCCGGTCGCGACCGGCGCGAGGTCCGTGACGTCGACCGTCAGCATGTCCATGGAAACACGGCCCGCAAGTTGCGCCTGCATCCCATTGACGAGGACCGGTGTCCCGCTTGCGGTGTTGCGCATGTAGCCATCGCCGTAACCGGCGGCGACGATGGCAATGCGGGTCGGGCGCCTGGCAGTCCAGGCACCACCGTATCCAACGCGATCGCCCGCAGCGAGTTCGCGCACCGCGATAACGCGGCTCTCGAGCGTCATTGCGGCGCGCAGGCCGAGATCGGCACCGGTCGTACCTGGCATCGGTGAGATTCCGTACAGCATCAGGCCCGGCCTGACCCATTCGGTGCGCGTTGCGGGCCAGCCGATCAGGCCAGCCGAATTCGCGATGCTGCGCTCGCCCGGCAGGCCTGCAGTCACCCGGTCGAAACATTCGAGCTGGGCGCGCGTGCGATCACCTTCCTGCGATTCTGCCTCCGCCAGGTGGGTCATCAGCGCCATCGGGCGCTGGATTGCCCTGCAATCGGCGAGGCGCTTCAGCGCCTCCGGCAGTTCGCCGGGCAGGAATCCCAGTCGCCCCATGCCGGTGTCGATTTTCAGCCAGACCCGGAACAAATGACTGCCACGCCACGCTTCCAGCAACGCGACCTGCTCCGGCTGGTGCACGACGAGCTCCAATTCCTGCCGGGCGGCCTGATCGAGCTGCCCGGCCCCCTGGACGCCCTCGAGCAGCACGATCCGCTGCGAAAATCCTGCCGCACGCAGCGTGACCGCCTCGCTCATCCGGGCAACCGCAATCCCGTCTGCATCCGCGAGCGCGGTCGCCGCCGCGACGATGCCGTGGCCGTAGGCGTTCGCCTTCAGGACCGCGAGCACGCGGCTGCCGGGCGCGATTTCGCGTACGCGGGAAAGATTGTGGCGCAGTGCCGCCGTGTCGATGACGGCGCGGATCACCGGGGTCAGAACACGCCCTCGCCGTAGGACTCGGCCACGAGGTCCTTGAACTGCGTGTACTCGCCGAGGAATGTCAGCTGCACCTCGCCAATCGGCCCATTGCGCTGCTTCGCGATGATGATGTCGGCGATGCCCTTGCGAGTGGTATTCGGGTCGTAGACCTCTTCGCGGTAGATCAGCAGGATGAGGTCGCTGTCCTGCTCGATCGCGCCGGACTCGCGCAGGTCGGACATCACCGGCTTCTTGTCAGTGCGTTGTTCCACTGCCCGATTGAGCTGTGACAGGGCCACGACGGGCACCTGCAATTCCTTGGCAAGCGCCTTTAGACTGCGGGAAATCTCGGAAATCTCCGTGGCGCGGTTTTCCTTGGTCCCGCTCACCTGCATCAGCTGCAGGTAGTCGACAATGATCAGCCCCAGCCCTTTTTCGCGCTTCAGCCGGCGCGCGCGTGCGCGCACTTCGGTCGGGGTCAGCGCCGGCGTCTCGTCCACGTACAACGGGGCATTCGATAACTGCGCCATCGCTCCCTGGATGCGTGACCAGTCTTCCTCGGTAAAGCTGCCGGTGCGCAGGTGGGTCTGGTTGACGCGCCCGAGCGACGCGATCAGACGCAGTGTCAGCTGCTCGGCCGACATTTCCATCGAAAAGATGGCGGATGGCACGCCCTTTGCGATCGCGGCGTACTCGGCGATGTTGACCGCGAGCGTCGTCTTGCCCATCGATGGACGTCCGGCGATGATGACCAGGTCGCCCGCCTGCAGTCCGGTGGTCTTGCGATCCAGCTGCGCGAATCCGGTCGGTACGCCGCGGATCTCGCCGGGTGTCTGGTGCAGGAGGTCGAGCCGGTCGATGGTCTGGGGCAGGACATCCTTGATCGCGACGAATCCCGACTTCCCATGACTGCCGCGTTCGGCGATCTGGAAAACCCGCCGCTCGGCCTCGTCCACCAGTTCACTCGCGGAGCGGCCCCTGCCATCGAGTGCCGCTGTCGCAATTTCGCCCCCGGCCGTCACCAGCTGCCGCAGGATCGACCGCTCGCGGATAATCTCGGCATAGGCGCGGACATTGGCTGCGCTCGGTGTGTCGCGGGCAATGGTGCCCAGATAGGCGAGCCCGCCGACTTCCTCGAGCCGGCCCTTGCGTTCGAGGTGTTCGGAGACGGTTACGGCATCGCAGGAGCCGCGGATTTCAGCGACTTCGGCGATCGCCTCGAAAATCTGCCGGTGGTCGCGGCGGTAAAAATCGCCCGCAGTGACGATGTCGGCGACCGCATCCCAGGCGTTGGCATCCAGCATCAGGCCGCCCAGCACCGCCTGCTCCGCCTCGACCGAATGCGGCGGCATGCGGACTTCGTCAGGGCGGATCATCGCTACCATGGCTTGAGCATACACGCAGGGCGACGCCCGGGCGCCGCCGGCGCCTACTCCTCCGCGGCTACTGTCAGCGGCACCTCGATGTCGATGTCGCTGTGCAGGTGCAGGGTGATGACATGCTCGCCGACCATGCGGATGGGACCGCCCGGCAGGCGCACTTCTGCGCGCTCGATCTTGTGGCCGGCCGTCGAACAGGCCTCGGCGATGTCGGTCGTGCTGATCGAACCGAACAGCTTTCCTTCGCTGCCGGCCTTCGCGGTCAGCGCGAGCTTGAAGCCTTCGAGCGCCTTGGCGCGCGTCTTTGCGGCCGCGAGTTCCGTGGCGGCACGGACCTCGAGCTCGGCGCGCCGGGCTTCGAACCTGGCGATGTTCTCGGGCGTTGCCAGCGTCGCCTTGCCACCCGGCAACAGGTAATTGCGGCCGAATCCGGGCTTGACCGTGACCCGGTCGCCGATGTCGCCCAGATTGGCGATCTTTTCCAGGAGGATGATTTCCATGATTGCACCGTCTCCGTTGTCTGTCGGATGCTGGCCAGAACGCGCCCTAGGGGGCCGCGCCACCGGGCCTCCGCCCTACGCGTTCGCGAAAGCGGACCCAGGTGTCCGCGAAACCGATCCCGACCAGCGCCATGGGCAGCAGCACCACGGCAACGTAGGCGAGTATGAGCGGCAATACGCCGATGACCTGGAGCTCGCGCAGGCCATGCACGACTGCAAGCGCCTGCAGCAGGAATGCGGCGGCCAGCACGAATACCAGGTCGTCTGCCGGCTGCCAGGAATGTCCGAATGCCAGTTGCGCGCCGACGCTGACGGCGAATGCGGCGACCGCGATCCATGCGACTACGCGGCCGAGCTTCAGCTGACGGAATTCGCGCGCGAACAGGCCGGGCTCACGCAGCTGCCCGAATGCCCAGAGGCCGGCAAACTGGGCCAGCATCGCGTGCAGCAGCACCATCCAGGCAAGTGTCGCCCATGCAAATTGGGCAGTGGCCGCGCCGATCTCCTGCGGCGAGCGTTCGATGCCGAATTGCGACAGCGTTTCCGCCGCGCGCTGCAGCATGGGCTCGAGTTCCGCGATCAATGGCATCAGCACGCCTTGCGGATCGCCCAGCAATCCATGGATGGCAAGCACCAGCAGGCCCGCACCGATCGTTGCCGCCTGGAACACGAAGCTGAGGCTCCGGGTCGCAGCCAGCACCGACGCGGCGAGATATGAAGGCAGCAGCACTGCTATTGCTATGACGAGGGCCGGGCCGGCGCCAAATGCCGGCAGGAACACCAGCAACAAGCCGGCTGCGGCACCAAACACCGCGGCCGCAGCGGGCAGCGGGCCGCCCGCGAGCAAGGCGAGGACGACGATGCCGGCCGGCAGCCAGGCGGCCATCGGCAGGGCAATCAATGCGACAAACGAGGCCAGGCCCGCCGCCAGGAAAACCCGGGCAGGATGACCGGTCATCCAGTGAATCAGCGCAGTCATCGAAAGCCTCTCGGCCGCGGGCCCATGCCCGGCGGCCTCAGTGCTGATCCGTGTACGGCAGCAGGGCCAGGAAGCGCGCGCGCTTGATCGCGATGGCCAGCTGGCGCTGGTAGAACGAACGCGTGCCGGTGATGCGGCTCGGAACGATCTTGCCCGTTTCGGTGACGTAAGCCTTCAGTGTCGCCAGATCCTTGTAGTCGATCTCGACGGTCTCTTCAGCCGTGAACTTGCAGTATTTCTTGCGTCTGAAAAAGCGTGACATCGGGTGGTTCTCCGCTCAGTGATCTCAGTCGAGCCCCATGGCGTCGCCCATCTGGTCGCGATCGCGATCGCGATCGCGATCGCCGCGTTCCTTCTCCTCCGGCTCCTTGGCCATCGGTGAAGGTTCGGTGACGGCCTGGTCCATCTTGATGACCAGGTGGCGCAGCACGGCGTCACTGAACCGGAACGCCCCGGTCAGTTCTTCGAGCGCCTTGGCATCGCACTCGATGTTCATCAGCACGTAGTGCGCCTTGTGCATCTTCGCAATCGGGAATTCCAGCTGGCGTCGGCCCCAGTCCTCGAGGCGATGCACGGCGCCGCCACCGACGGCGATGATGCCGCGGTAACGCTCGATCATGGCGGGGACCTGCTCACTCTGGTCCGGATGGACCAGGAATACGATCTCGTAATGCCGCATCTTGCTGCTCCCTGTGGTAATAGCCTCCCGCTGACGCGATCGCGGTGAGGCAAGGAGAAACGCCCCTGGGTCAGGGGCGAGGGCCGCGTAAGTTACCGGACTCGCTGGAGTTTTGCAACCGCGGCTAGGCCATGCGCCGTTGCCTCAGGGCCTCGAATAGCACGACGCCCGTGGCAACGGAGACATTGAGGCTCTCGACCGCCCCCAGCATGGGCAGGCGGATGCAGAAATCGCAGCAATCGCGCGTCAGCCTGCGCAGGCCCTGGCCCTCGGATCCCATCACGATGGCGAGCGGGCCGGTCAGGTCGGCGGCATACAGTTCGCGCTCCGCGTCGGCGGCGGTTCCGACGATCCAGAGACCCGCGGACTTCAGGTCCCGCAGCGTGCGCGCAAGATTGGTCACCTGCGCGAATGGGACGGTTTCGGCTGCGCCCGCCGCCACTTTACGCACCGCAGGCGTCAGGCCTGCCGCCCGGTCGCGCGGGGCAACCACGGCAACGACACCGGCGGCATCAGCCGTGCGCAGGCAGGCGCCCAGGTTGTGCGGATCGGTCACGCCGTCCAGCACGAGGACGAGCGCCGGTGACGGCGATGCAACCAGCAGGTCGAGCAGGCCGTTTTCATTCAGGGCAGCACTTGGCCGCACCTCCGCGACCGCGCCCTGATGAACCGCCCCACCGCTCAGGCGGTCGAGCTCCGCCGGCATCGCAATCGCAACCGGCAGGCCTTTCTCCTTGGCAATGCGAAGCAGCTCCCGCTGCCGGGCGTCGTCGCGGTCCTGCATCAGCGTCAGGCGAATCACGTCGGCCGGGCGGCGCATCAGCAATGCGCGCACCGCATGAGGGCCATATACGATCGCAGTCTCGCTCATCGCTTGCGCGGGGACCGTGCCTTGCTGCGGCGGCGTGGGTGGAAGTGACCGCCTGTCTTGTCCACGAGCTCGAAGTCAATCTTGCGCTCGGCCGGATCCACCCTGATCAGGCGCACGCGCAGTTCGTCGCCGATCGACAACCGCATCCCCGTGCGCTCGCCCACCAGTGTCCTGTCACCCTCGTGAAACCTGAAATAGTCGCGCGGCAGCGAAGTGACGTGCACCAGGCCGTCCACCTGAATGCCCTTCAGCTGCACGAATACGCCAAACTCGGCGACACCGGTCGCCACCGAGTCGAATTCCTCGCCGATCCTCGGTCGCATGAATTCGCACTTCAGGAATGCGACGACCGAGCGTGCTGCTTCATCGGCGCGCCGCTCACGCATCGAGCATTCCTGCCCCAGCACTTCCATCTCGCGCGGCGAGTGCTCGAAATCAGCCGCAGTTCCGCCCGCCAGCGCGTGGCGGATTCCGCGGTGCACCAGCAGGTCCGGGTAGCGGCGGATCGGCGACGTAAAGTGCGCGTACTCGGCGAGCGCAAGACCGAAGTGCCCGATATTCAGCGGCTGATAGAGCGCCTGGGGCAGCGAACGGATGATCGCGTTCTGCAGCACGCCCGCGTCCGGGCGTTTCGCGATCAGCTTCAGCGCCTTTTGCAGCCGTGCCGGTTCAAGTTCGCCCTCGATGTCGAGATGCACACCGCGCAGCGCGAGGAACCGCTTGAGATCCTGTATGCGGTCCTCCTCGGGCCTGCCGTGGATGCGAAACAGCGCCGGCATCTTGTGCTTCTTCAGGAATCGCGCGGCCTCGACATTGGCCGCGATCATGCATTCCTCGATCAGTCGGTGGGCGTCGTTGCGCGGATACTCGCGGATATCGGTGACCGCCCCGGATTCGTCCACCAGGACCTTCACCTCCGGCGCCTCGAAGTCGAGCGCGCCGCGCGTCTCGCGCCAGCGCCGCAACGCTTCGTAGACGTGCTGCAGGCATTCAAGCGATGGCAATACCGCCGCCAGTTCGCGCCGCGCCTTCGGGTCGCGGCCCTCGAGCAACGCGGCAACCTGCGTGTAAGTCAGCCGCGCCGCCGAGCGCATGACGGCAGCGTGGAAACTGCTCGATGTCACCTTGCCCGACTTCGTCACTTGCATGTCGCAGACCATGCAGAGCCGGTCCACCTTCGGCATCAGCGAGCAGAGGTGGTTGGAGAGCGGCTCCGGCAACATTGGCAGCACGCGGTTCGGAAAGTACACGGATGTAGCGCGCTCGCGCGCCTCGGTGTCGAGCTCCATGCCGGTGCGCACATAGTGGCTGACATCGGCAATTGCGACAATCAGCCGGTACCCGCCGGCTGATTCCTGTGCCCAGACGGCATCGTCGAAGTCACGTGCGTCCTCGCCGTCGATCGTGATCAGCGGTAGCTCGCGCAGGTCCACCCTGCCGGCACGGCCCGATGCGTCTACTTCGCGGCCATACTTGCGGGCTTCGCGCAGCGACACAGCTTCAAACTCATGTGGCAGTCCGTGCGAGGCGATTGCAAGATCGATCGCCGTGTCGGCACTGCCGCCCTGCGGCAGCACGCGGGTGACCTTCCCGACCGGATCGCGATTGCGGCTCGGCTGCTCGATGATTTCCACGACCGCGAGGTCATCATGGCGCGCCGGGCCGACATTCTGCTGCGGGATCACGATGCGATGGCTGATGCGCCGGTTGTCCGGCACCAGGAATCCGACACCTGCCTCCAGCGAGAATCGGCCGGCCACCTGCTTGGTGCGGCGTTCAAGGACGTCGACGATCGCCCCCTCAAGCCTGCCACGCTCGTCGCGGCCCGCCACGCGCGCCGCGGCACGGTCGCCGTGCATCAGCATGCGCATCTCGCGATAAGGCAGGAACAGGTCGTCGCCACCAGCGTCGGGCACCAGGAAACCGAAGCCGTCGCGATGCCCGCTGACTGTGCCGACAACCAGCTGCAAGCGGTCTATCAGGCAATATTCATCCGCGCGATTGAGCAGCAGCTGGCCGTCGCGGACCATTGCGCCGAGTCGTTTCGTCAACGCCTGCCTGAGCCCGCGCTCCTCGATGCCCAGCCGTTCCACGAGCGCTTCGAATGTGATTGGTTGCCGCGCATCACCGAGCGTTTTCAGCAGCATTTCGCGACTGGGAACCGGCTTCCCATAACGCTCGGATTCCTCGCGGAACCGCGGGTCCTGGTCCTGCCAGCCAGACTTGCGTTTCATAGTTGTTGCCGAATTGACATCGAACGGGTGCCTGCGTAAATTGACGCGCCCTCGCCGGGGTCCCCCCGGTCGCAACCTGTGCCCAGGTGGCGGAATTGGTAGACGCGCTAGTTTCAGGTATTAGTGCCGCAAGGCGTGGAGGTTCGAGTCCTCTCCTGGGCACCATTTTCTCGTTGTCATTGTACGCCAGCCGGCCGGACGGCAGCGAATAACTGCTCCAC